>QCEM01000003.1 GCA_003280605.1 SAR116 cluster bacterium AG-355-O21
GATCAAAGCGCAAAAACTCCAGCCCAATCTCTTCGCCATCGCGGATCTCGGCGGCGGCGATTTTATGCAAGGGACGGTTGGCGGCAACGGCATAAAATGCCGGAACATTGCCAAATGTGACCTCGTCGGTATTCAGCCAAACACCGCCGATGCGCTCTTTTTTGCGGACCGTTTTGGGACCAAGCGGCCCCTTAACAACAACAACCACGTCACCTGCGACATCAATAGCCCCAAACATCAACACCGATGAGCCATTAAAATCGGTGGTGATTTCCACCTCATCATTCGACAGGTCAACAACCAAGCCACCGGTCGCCGCGGCGGTGAACGCCGCCAGCACGCTCATGGCCGTGACAAGGCCGCCAATGAACAGTTTTTGCATCCCGCTGCGGCACAGTTTCATCTCAATGCCCGCCTTCGGTTGCAAGCGAATAGAGATCGGTTGGCGTAATCACCAGATCGGCAAATAACTTAGCGCATACGGCCAAGACCATCAGCGCCAACAAACCACGCAGATGCTCGCCGCTTAAGCGCCCGCCGAAGCGGGTTCCGATTTGCGCGCCGATAACCGCGCCAGTCAGCAGCAAAATTGCCAACACCACGTCGACTGTTTGGGTTTGTACCGATTGTAAAAAGGTCACGTTGGCGGTGACAAAAATGATTTGAAACAGCGAGGTGCCGACAACCACGGCAGTCGGCATACCGAGCAAATAAATCATTGCCGGGACCATGATAAAGCCGCCGCCAACACCCATCAAAGCTGACAAAATGCCAACGAAAAAACCAATCGCGAGCGGCAGAATCGCGCTGATGTAGAGTTTTGATTTACGGAACCGCAGCTTAAACGGCAGGCCATGCATCCAGTTATGTTGATGCAACTTGCCGCGCCGCGACCCAGGCGTGCGCGAGCGCTGCATCGAACGCACGCTTTCATAAAGCATCAGCCCGCCAATGATCCCCAAAAAGACCACGTAACACAGCCGAATAACCAGATCGACCTGGCCAACTGTTTGCAGAAAGGCAAAGATCGCAACACCGACACTCGAGCCGAGAAAACCGCCGACCAGCAGCACCGCGCCCATTTTGAAATCAACATTGCCCCGTCGCCAATGCGCAATCACGCCGGAAACTGAACTGGCCACGATTTGATTTGCTTCGGTGCCGACAGCGACAGCCGCCGGTACCCCCATGAAAATCAGCAGCGGCGTCATCAAGAAGCCACCGCCGACCCCGAACACGCCTGAAAGAAAACCGATACCGCCACCCATGCCGAGGATCAAAAAGATGTTCACAGACATCTCGGCGATCGGCAAATAGATATACATCGGTCTGGTCCTAATCGAATCCTTACCGGAAATCCTGGCGGCTTTAATCCACAGTGATCAAAGCCGAAAAAAAATCAGGTAGTCGCGGGATAGTCGGCAACCAAATTAGTTCAAATTTAGCCGCTTGGCAGCAAAAATCGCCGCCGCAACCAGATATTATTATTATTTTTCATCGTTCTCTCAACCGGTGGCCATGGCCGCCCGAAGACTGTCGACGATATCACGTTTCAAAACCACCAAGGCATCGCTGGTTCTAAAGTCTGCCGGTCGCGGCCGCGCTGCGGGCACATTAAATTCGGCAATCAACCGTCCTGGCCGTGGCGACATCAGATAGACCTTGTCGGCAAGTTGAATAGCTTCGTCGATATCATGGGTCACCAACACCGCCGTTCGGCGCTCGTCGGCAATGAAATCCGCCAGCAGATCTTGCATATCTTCACGGGTTTGCTGGTCAAGGCTGGCGAAAGGTTCATCCAACATCAGCATCTCAGGCTGCCCGGCCAAGGCCCGTGCCAAGGCCACCCGCTGCGCCATGCCGCCTGACAAACTATCCGGCCGGTGATCGGCAAAAGCCTGCAAACCAATCCGCTCGACAAGCTCATTGACGCGCTGATCGGCCAGTCCCAACCGCCGCCGTAACGGCGGTAAACCAAAGCTGATATTGTCGGTCACATTCAGCCATGGATACAACGACGGTTGCTGAAAAACCATTGCCCGCCGCTGATCCGGACCAGTGCTGGGGACACCGCCGATCAGCAAGCGGCCGGCCAGCGGATCGATCAGCCCGGCCAGAATTCTCAGTAAAGTTGACTTACCACAGCCCGACGGGCCAACGATCGCCACGAACTGACCTGCCTCAACTTGCAGATCAATGCCGTTGAGCACGTCCAGAGGCGGGCCGTTCAGATGCCGTTTAAAGGCATGGCCAATAGCTTCGGCACGTAGTGCCATTTGCGATCCTTTCAGCTACAATCTAGCTGTTATAGCGTAAAGTCGCCGATCTACTTATTTGAAAATCACCTCGGCAGCGGCACGCGGTGCGATTTGTACGACTGTTTCTTTGACCGCAGCAAAGGCCAGACATGCGTATCCAGGTCATTCAAAACGATCACTTATCACCCCCGGCGCTGGTTGGGGATGATTTGCTGGCCAAAGGCCATCAGCTGTCCGTGCGCATGCCGAAATACGGCGCTGAGGTTTGCTATGATGTGAATGCCTATGATGCCCTGATCGTCCTTGGCGGCCCAATGAGCGCCGCCGACAGCGCCGGCTTTCCATATCTTGATCAGGTTTGTGATGCCATCCGCGCCTTCACGGCGGCGGATCGTCCGGTCCTGGGCATTTGCCTTGGTGCGCAATTGATCGCCCGTGCCTTTGATGCCCCTGTATATCCGCATCGGCTTTCGGAATTCGGCTATATAACCATTACCCCGACAGCTGCCGCAAACAGCGATCCGGTTTGCCTAAATTTGCCGGCAACAGCGCGCTTTAACGCATTTCATGATGATACTTTTGAGCTGCCGGATGATGCTGTTTTGCTGGCCACCGGCAAGGACTGCCATCATCAAGCCTTTCGCCTTGGCCGCGCGACCTATGGCTTTCAATTTCATTTTGAAACAACGGCAGAAGTGGCGCGTGCCTGGGCGCAATTACCTGAGGCCGCCATTGCATCATCGGCGCCAGATCCTGTTGCTTTAATCGAAAAACAACTCCGTGAAGATTATGATCGCGGTGCCGAATTGGCGGCAATGATCACCGCCAACTGGCAGCAACTGGCTCTACCTGGGTCACCATAATCGGTAAAAGCTCAGCTACCGGCTTTCTTTTCGCCAGGCAATGATGAGAGCTGCAAAAATGAGCAACATGGCCATGGCTGCCGGCACCAACGGGCCGCTGCGAACGCCGTTGACCGTATAGTCGTCATTGCGCTGAAGGCCGATCCAATCATTGCCGGCGCTGCGCTGTCCGGGAGCCACCTGACGTAATTTTGGCAATCCGTCGCGGGCCAGCCAAACCAGCCCACCGCCACTGCCCGCAACCACCGGCTGCAAGCGTTCTGCGGTTGCACGAACATCCAGCATTTCCAATGGATTAACAGCCCCGACGGCTACCAACGCCGTCAATTTGCCATCGCTGATGCGATATACCCCGGCGCCGGCGAACCCAATACTTGCTGCGGCCAGACCATCGCTGCGATCGGTTAAGGTGATGGTTTCGGTGGTCCCGTCGGGGGCGGTCACGGTCAGCGGTGTTTTTTCGCCGCTTAAGCTACGCCGGAAAATATCAATGTTCTGACCGCGAACCTGCGCCCGGATTGTGTTCTCCTCTAACTCAGGTTCTTTCATCAACCAATGGGCGGTGCGACGCAACAGCTCCAAGCCTGGCCCGCCGCCGTCAAACCCACGTGTCCACAACCATAAATGATCCGACAGGATGTGTGCGATGCGGCCTTCTTCGACACGATCTAAAATAATAAGTGGCCGGCCGTCGGCACCACTCATGACCACATCGCCGGCTGTTACTTGGGCATCAATCTGCCGCAGCCAGCGCCCCCATTGCGGCAGTTCACCGGCCGCCTCATTGGCCGCCGACAAGCCCGCCGTTACCGGATGGCGGCGGCCAAGTGGCGTGCGCTTCGGGCGAAACGGTTGTTCCAGCACCATGCCGCTTGGGGTGGCAGGGAATACCCCGCCCAAGTCGGTCCGATTAAGGCTTAATGGTCCGGCAAAACTGGGCCCCGACGCCTCCAATAACGCCCCACCATTGCGCACATAATTGGCGATATTATTGAAATAGCTGCGTGGCAACAGGCCACGGCGGCGATACCGATCCAAGATTACCAAATCGAATTCATCGAGTTTCATTTCAAATAATTCGCGGTACGGAAAAGCAATCAAGGCTAATTCACGCAGCGGCGTCCCATCTTGTTTCTCACGGGGCCGCAGGATCGTGAAGTGGATCAAGTCAACAGACGGATCTGCGGTCAAAACATCACGCCATGCCCGCTCACCTGGATGCGGCTCGCCGGACACCAGCAAAACTTTCAACCGATCACGGATGCCATTGATCGTGACAACCTTACGGTTATTCTCGAGGGTCAGCTCGCGGCGCCCCGGGGCCACCTGCAATTCGATGATATTTTGCCCACCATGGTCAAGCGTCAGCACCAAATCATGATCCCGGTTGGCCGGAACTGTGAAGCTTTCAGGCGGGCCGCCATCAACGCTTAAACTGACCTGCACCGGGCTGCCGTCGGCAAGACTGCGATCATTAACGTGCAAACTGATCCGAGTGTTCTTGCCAACCAGGCCAAAGGCCGGCGTCCGCTTGATTTCAAGAAACCGATCGACCTCATCAGGTTGACCTGTCAACAACACATGCACAGGCGCCGACAGGTTACCGGCCATCGCCGCTTGACCGTCATGCACTTGGCCGTCGCTGATGGCGATGACCGCTGCCAATCGCTGCGCCGGGATATCGGCCAACGCGCGCGACATTTCCGCAAACAACCGTGTTCCGTCCTGACGGCCAGGTGCGTCCCCGGTAGGCGCAGCAGCGGCGGCGTCGATAGCAAAATACCGGACATCCAAGTCCTCCAATTGAGCCAGGTTTTTCGATAACGTGTCGGCGGCCTTGGCTGTTTGTTCTTGGCGCGTGCCGATAGATTGGCTGCGGCTTTTATCAACCAACACGACGGCGATATCTTTTTCGGACACACGGTCTTCCAAAACAACCGACGGATTGCCTAAAAGCAGCAACAGCAAGGCCGCCGTCAACAGTCGCCATAGGGCTGCGCGTTGCCGTCGCCACACCGAAAACCCGCCCAACGCTGCCGCCAGAAAGGCGACAATAAGCAGCAATACCGGCGGCACCAAAGGTGCAAATTCAATGCCAATCACGGCCCCACTCATTGTCCTAATCGCTCCAAAATAGACGGGATATGGACTTGATCGGCTTTGTAATTTCCGGTCAGCGCGTACATCACCAAGTTGACACCGAAGCGATAGGCCATTTCCCGCTGCACCTCGCCGCCGGGAACCACCGGAAAACGTGACCGCCCGGCCACGTCTCGGGCCCACGCCGCTGCCCAATCATGACTGCCGATAACAACCGATGACACGCTGCGATTGCTATCGGCGGCGGCTTCGGCAATCCACACTTGGCCGCCCTGGTAGCGCCCCGGCAGGTCTGTCAGCAAATAAAAACTGCGCGTCAAAACATGCTCGCGTGGGGTTGCGACCAATGGCGGAACGGCAATCCCTTCAGCGATGTTGCGAAGTTTTGCAAAGCCGCTGCCATCATTGCTACCGAAGCCAAGTTCATGCTGATCGCGGGTGTCGAATAAAATCATCCCGCCGGAGCCAAGATAGGCGTTAACCCGCGCCTCGGCCGCCGCCGACAAGCGCGACTGGTTCGGGTCTATGGGCCAGTATAATAAGGGGAAAAAAGCTAATTCATCGCGCTCAAGATTAACCCCAAGTGGCACCCCTGGTTCAACCGCCGTGCGGGCGCTTAAGACCGCACTCAAGCCTTTCAGACCTTCCGCACTGGTCGCATCGATGGCCGCATCCCCTGTGACCACAAAGGCCAAATGGGTTTTGAGACTGGCCGCCAAGGCAAACCCGAGGGCGGCGGCCTCAGCTTCGGCACGGACAGTCGCCGGCAGCGTTGCAATGATCGCCAAAAACACCATCGCCAGTGTCGCTGCACGCTGCAAAAGGCCCCGGATCAGCAGGGTAATTAGCCCATCGACGAGAAGTAGCAGCAGCGCCATTAGCAACAAAGCACCGGTAAAATTAATCACCGGGTCAGCGCGTAGATCACCAAATTGAGTGCTGAGGGGAAAGTCTTTTTGGCGGACCATTGTGCCAATAGCGGGTCCTAAATTAACGGCTTCACGCTGGCCCTCGGTGCCGTAAAAACCTGGCGGGCGGATCGGTCCAAGGGTCGCCGGCGGCGAGGCCGCTTGCAGGGCGTCAACTTTCGGTAATGGCTGCGCCGTGAGCAGCGGCGCACCAAGACGACCAAATCCATCCAAACTGCTGTGCGGCGATAAGGCCGCTGATCGCTGCTCGCCAGCGCGGCTGCGGCTGAGGCTAACCAAGCGCTTTAGCATGTCGACAAAAAGACCCGATAGGGCAAGATTGCTCCACGCTGTATTGGCGGTGGTGTGCACCAAAACCAACCAGCCCAAACCATCACCCTTGGCAGTAACGATTGGCGTCCCATCGTCAAGTCTGGCCCAGGTGCGCTGCGCTAACTCAAGTGACGGCTCCGCTAGAACCTGTTTGCGCACCAGCACATCGTCCGGCTGCGGCAAACCTTGAAATGGGCTATCGGCAGCAAAGGGTGCAAGCCGGGCCGGGGCGCCCCACGCCAACGCACTGCCGAACACCCGGTCACCTCGACGCAAGCGTACAGGTGTTAACGGCCCCTCCGTATCATTGCCGTCTTGCAGCTTGGCAGCAGCTAAATTATCACCGGCAAATCGCACCAGGATGCCACCTTTGCGGATCCAGGCTTCAAGGGCCGTGCGGGCTTTGAAGTCAATCACGTGATCATCACCAAGGACGATCATGGCCACATCACTTGCCGCCGACAACTTTTCCGCCGGGCCATAACGAACGGCCGCGAACGGTGCCAAGGCGCGAGAAATATAGTAGTTACCATCCAGCAAGGTTTGTTGATCAGCAATATCCTCATCGCTTAAAATGCCAACCGTCCGCCGCCGGTAGCGCTCATCAAGCAAAACCACGGCAGCAGCACTCCGCGCACCTTCAAGCTCAAGGCGGGTGACCTCATTGCGCAGTTCCAACGGCAAGTCGACAATCTGCGTCGCGCTGAGCGCCGGCGGTTCCACGCCGACCGCACCGCGCCAAAGTAGCCGGCCATCCTCTGCCGTCGCCCGCAGCCAGCCGCGCCAACCGACGCCGGGCTGTTGATCAAAGGTTACTTCGGCACGCAAATCACCCGCTGCAACTGTCGCCGCTTGTAAAACAGCTTTTGGGGCCACTGCACGGCGTAAAATCAAGGGTCCGAAATCAGCTAAATGGGCGGCAAGATCAGCGGCACCATCGCTGTCCAAGCCATCATGAACCCAAATACTTGCCATTGGCCGTGCCAACGGCAGCGCTTTCAGCCGGCCGAGGACCGCTGCCCGATCCGTTGCCCAAGGCTGTGGCTGCATCGCCCCGACAGCCGCAGAGGCCGCCGCCGCGGTCATTGGCTGCAGACTGCCGGACGTGCTTGCAGGCTGCGCTGCCGTCGGCACCAAAACCACCGCCCGACCGTCTTCGGCAGCACGCTCAAGAACTGCCAAAGCGTGCTTTTGACGGCGCTCCCAGTCCGTGCCCGCCGCCCAACCGTTATCAATCACCAAAACCAGCGAGCCGCGTCCTGGTAAGGCATCGCCGGCATCGAACTTTGGGCCGGCAAGCGCTAAAATAATGAAGGCCGCGATGAGCATGCGCAGCAGCAGTAACCACCATGGGGTTTGTTGGGCTGTTTGGCTTTCCGGTGCCAGCCCGGCAAGCAATTTAATTGGCGGAAACGGGACCCGCCGAGGGCTTGGAGGGATCACCCGTAAAACAAAATATAGCAGCGGCATCAGCAGTAACCCGGTGAGCAACCACGGACTTGCAAAAATCACCGCGCTTAGGACACCCATGCTTACCTCACCTGGCCGGCATTGCGATGGTGCTGTAAATCGTCAGCAGCAAACGCTCGGCCGGGGTATCCGTTAGATGGTGGATCACGCGCCAGCCGAAACGCCCGGCAATGTCGGTAATTTGCCGGCGATGCTCGGACCGCCGGCGGGTATAGGCGGCAGCAACCTCATCGGCCTGCTCCAACAGATAGGGTTCCTCGGCTTCTAAACCTTCAAAGCGGATCCTGCCCTGAAACGGGAACGCTTCTTCGGCAGGGTCGCTAATGGCAATTAAATGACCTTGTGCACCGGCGCTTGCCAAACGTTTAAGTGCAGTTTCAAGCGCCGCCGGCGCCATTAAAAAGTCACTGATTAAAATCCCTGTCGCATCCGCCGGCAGTAGCGTTGCCGAAGGCAGGTCACCGCCGGCAATGTGCAGACGTTCGGTGATCGCATCTAAGACCGAGCGGCCTGCCCGTGGACGCATATTTGCATCCATCAAAGCAACCGCTTCATCACCGGCAAGCAACAGATTAGCCAGCGCTAAAAGGATGATTTCGGCCCGTTCGCGTTTGCTTGGTAATTGCCGGTGTGAGCGGTAATCCATCGATGGCGAGCGATCATGCCATAACCAGGCCGTGCGGGTCACTTGCCATTCCCGTTGGCGCACGAAAACACGATCTCGTTTCGCGCTTTGCCGCCAATCAACCGCCGCGCTGGTATCAAAGGATTGATAGGTGCGAAACTGCCAAAATTCATCACCGGCACCTGCCTGCCGGCGGCCATGGAAGCCATACATCACCGTCGCTGCCAAACGGTCGGCGGCGATCCGGATGGCCGGCAAACCGGCGGCCAGTCGATCAGCTTCGGTGCGACTTGCAGCGACGGCCATTAGCGCAACCGTGCACACAAGGTATCAATGACGTCGGCAATCGTTATGCCTTCAGCACGGGCCGCGAAATTAAGCGCCATGCGGTGACGTAAAATCGGCTTCGCTAACGCCAAAACGTCATCAATCGACGGCGTCAAACGATCGTCCATCACGGCGCGTGCCCGCACCGCCATGGTCAATGCCTGACTTGCCCGTGGCCCCGGCCCCCACGCAACATGGCGTTTGATGGTCGCATCGGTTGTGCTGTCCGGGCGTCCGGCACGGACAATTTCCAAAAGGCCGCTTACCACACTTTCACCGACCGGCACTTGCCGCAGCAGCGCCTGCGCGGCCCGCAATTCAGCCGCCGTCATAACCTGCGCAGCGCGCGCATTCTCAGTGCCGGTTGTGTTGATCAGCATTTGCCGCTCTGCGTCTAAGTCAGGATAACCAACATCGATCTGCATCAAAAACCGATCTAATTGCGCCTCCGGCAGCGGATAGGTGCCTTCCTGCTCAATCGGGTTTTGCGTTGCGAGCACATGGAACGGCGATGGCAGGGCATGGGTCTGACCGGCTATGGAGACGGCCTGTTCCTGCATCGCTTGCAACAAAGCCGATTGTGTTCGCGGGCTGGCACGATTTATTTCATCGGCCATTAACAATTGCGCGAATACCGGCCCCGGCAAAAACCGAAACTGCCGACCACCTTCCGGCGCGTCTTCCAGCACTTCAGAGCCAAGAATATCGGCGGGCATCAAATCCGGCGTGCATTGGATCCGTTGATTATCCAAACCAATGACCGTACCGAAAGTTTCAACCAAGCGGGTTTTCGCCAAACCAGGCACCCCGACAAGTAAGGCGTGACCACCGCATAGGATGGTGATTAAGGTTTGTTCGACCACCGCCTCTTGGCCAAAGATCACTTTGCCGACCTCAGCTTTAACGGTAGATAAACTGTTCCCAAGGGCCGTTATTTGGGCAACGGCATCGTGGTTGAAGCCGGTCGCAGTCGTGTCGGTGCTGACGTTGACGCTCATGGCCGTTATACTCCCCTTACTTTCTCGGTTCGAATGACAATATATGGCTGTATATGGCTGTCGTGTAGCCAAAGAACCAGAGGCTTCGTTTTTTGAGTGTGACCATGACCGCATCTGATCCGCAAACACCCACGCAAATTGATCGCCTGCATGCCAATGCAAGCGCCCCGCAAAGACAGCCTTTTCACGTCGATCCGGCCGAGTTAACCCTGGCGCATGTGAACGACAGCCACCGCCAGTATCACATGCGGATTGCCGCTGATGGAAGTTGGTTTCATGAGGGCGAAGTCATTCAACGCCATGCCCTCGTCAAACTGTTCGCCTCCGTCCTGCGGCGCGGCGCTGATGGCTCATTTTGGCTGGTCACCCCAGCCGAGCGCGGCTTGATCGATGTTGACGACGCGCCATTCGTTGCCGTTTCCCTGGCGGCTGAAGATGATCCAAGCCAAGGCCCACAGGCCGTTAAGCTGCATTTTACAACCAATTTGGATGAAACCGTTACCGCCGGCCCTGATCATCCAATCCGGGTTGTTCATGATGCTGACGAGACACCGCGACCCTATATTCAAATTCGCCCTGGCTTGGAGGCTTTGATCGGCCGCGCGGTTTTTTATGAATTGGTCGAGCGCGCCGAAGAACGATCCTCGCCCGACGGCGCCGTTCTGGGTGTATGGAGCGAGAATTGTTTTTTTGAGTTGGGAAAGGTTGAGCTATGAACCTGCAGCTGTTCCACAGCCTGTTTACACGTGCCGCCGGCACCCAGCTCACGGCCCCTGGTGCCGGCAGTGGCGAACGCGGTGACCATGATTTGAACCCTGGCGCGCCAATGCACAACAGCTATCGGCCAGCCGCTGTTTTGGTGCCCATCGTTGACCGTCCCGAGGGTCTAACGGTGCTTTTGACCAAGCGGTCCGATGACTTGCCGGTGCACGCCGGCCAGGTCAGTTTCCCGGGCGGACGGGTGGACAACACCGACGCCGGCCCAGTTGAAACCGCGCTGCGGGAAAGCGAAGAGGAAATCGGTTTAAACCGCCGTCATGTCGAGGTGATTGGCCGGCTAGATACTTACAAAACCGGCACAGGCTTTGAAATTACGCCGATTGTCGGCCTGCTCCGACCACCGTTTGAATTGGTCGCCGAACCTGGCGAAGTGGCGGAGATTTTCGAGGTCCCGATGACCTTCATCTGCGACCGTAATAATCATCACCGCCGCAGCGGTGAATGGCGTGCGCAAACCCGGCATTTTTATGTGCTACCGTTCGATGACTATCATATCTGGGGGGCGACGGCGGGCATGCTGGTTAACCTGGCCGATGTGATCGAAGACACGCAAAACAGCTTGGCGGCGGACTGATGCGGCAACTCATATTCGTCATTCTGCCGTTCCTATTGCCCTCCTTGATTTACTTATTCTGGTGGTTGCGCGCCCGCAAGCGTGCCGTTGATGCCGGGCAACCTGAGCAGGCCCCCGGCTTGGGCGATGCCCCGATCACCTTATTGCTGGGGGTCGGGGTCAGCTTTGTTGTCCTGATGATCTTTGGTTTTATGTTGTCCGGCGACGGTCGACCAGGCGACAAATATATTCCGCCGCGGACCGTCGACGGGGTGATCCAGCCTGGCTATTTTGAGCCGCGGAAATAGACCACGATCCGATGCAGGCCGTTGAACAAATTACCTCGCCTGACTGGCTAACGGCGCCGACAACCAGCGCGGTTCTCAAAGCCGTCAGCAATGCCGGCGGCGACATTAAAATTGTCGGCGGTGCGGTTCGTGATTTGATCTTAGGGCGGCCGGTCGGTGACCTGGACATGGCGACAACACTGCCGCCCGACGCTGTCATGGCGGCGCTCGAAAAGGCGGCGATCAAAGCTGTCGCCACCGGCTTAAGCCACGGCACCGTGACCGCCATCGTTGCCGGCAGGCCCTATGAAATCACCACCTTGCGGGCAGATATTGAAACCGATGGCCGGCATGCCAAAGTCGCCTTTACCAATGACTGGCTGACCGATGCCAGCCGCCGTGACTTCACCATCAACGCCCTTTATCTGGATGCTGACGGCTGGCTTTTCGACCCTTTTGACGGTCGCCATGACGCTGCCGCCGGGCGAATCCGTTTCATCGGTGACGCCGGCCACCGCCTCGGGGAGGATATTTTGCGCTTGCTGCGCTTCTATCGCTTCCACGCCGGTTATGGCCGCGGCGCAGCTGATGCCGCCGGCAGGGCCGCATGCCGGGCGGCCGCGGCGGGCCTCAGGCGGCTTTCCGGTGAACGCTTGCAGGCCGAACTGGTGAAGCTTCTCAGCGCTGCCGGCGCCGCCGCTGTGGCTGCCGATATGGCGACAGATGAGATTTGGCCCTATTTGGGCCTTGGCGGCGTTGACACCGACAGGCTAGGGCATTTGATCAACCTGGAAAGGCTCGAAAACAGCGACCCGGTCCGGCGCTTGGCAGCGCTTTGCCAGGAACCTGCCGCGGCGGCCGCCCGGTTGCGCTTGTCAAACCAGCAGCGCCGCCGCTTGATGGCGATTGGCGATGCCCCGCCGATTGATCCGGGCAGCACGCCGAAAGCGCTGCGGGCGGCACTTTATACCCTGGGCCGGCAAACCGTCATTGATCGGTTGATGATCACCCAAGCGACATCGCCGGGCACCACCGCCGACTATCAATCCGCGCGGCAATTCGCCGCCCAATGGGCGATCCCTGAACTGCCGATCAGTGGCGCCGATATCACAGCTTTGGGCGTTGCCGAGGGGGCGATGATCGGGCAATTGTTGCGGGCCGTGGAGACCTGGTGGCGCGACCATGATTTTCAACCTGACCACGCCGCCTGCCATCGTCATCTTGAAGGCCTGCTGGCTGCAAACAAGGTCAGATGACAGCAGCTCAGCGGCGGCGTATGCTGGTGCTATTAATGCCCGTCTATGTGCCAAGGGATGATCGTAAATGAGTTACAAAGCTGGCCAATCGGCAACTATTCCGAATGCCATTTTCAAGGCCATGGGCCCACCAGGCAGCCCCAGCATCGAGCGCGACCTGGCCGCTACCGGGATTGCGGCGACACAGATTCGGCGGATGAATTTGAATGAGTCGCCCTATCCGCCGTCGGCGCAGGCGATTGCCGCCATGCAAGCCGCCTGCAGCACCGTCAATTATTACCCTGACCCGAAATGGCGCGACCTTGTGGCCGCCATCAGCGGCGAGACCGGCATTGCTGAAAATCGCATCGTCCTTGGCAACGGATCTGATGAATTGATCGTTAACGCCGGTAAAATCGCCCTTAATCCCGGTGATGAAATGCTGGTGCCGGTGCCGTCGTTCCCTGGCTATGATAAGAGCGCCGAAATCAATCAGGCGGCTTTGGTTAGGGTCCCGGTGCGCCAAGACGGTGCCCCCGATGTTGATGCCATGGCCGCCGCAATCACCGATAAAACCCGTATCGTCTATTGCGCAACACCCAACAACCCGACCGGCGGGCTGATCGGCACGGCTGAGCTGGAACGGTTATCACAGGCGGTGCCGGCCAGCGCTTTGTTCATCGTCGACGAAGCTTATTATGAGTTTGGCCGCCACGCCGGCGGTGATGATCATTTGCAGATGTTGCAAGCACGCCAAGGCCCGTGGGTGAGTTTTAGGACCTTCTCCAAAGCGTTCGGGTTGGCCGGTATTCGGGTTGGCTATGCCCTCTGCGGATCAGATGACTTGGCCAATGCTTTTCAACAGGCGCGAAGTGTTTTCAACGTCAACGCCGTCGCCCAAGCGGCGGCACTTGCAGCCCTGCGTGACCCGGACCACACCCAATGGATTTTAACGCAAACGGCAGAAGAACGCCGGCGGCTTGATGCCGGCCTGCGGCGTTTGGGTTGCCGCCCGTTTCCCAGTGTCGGCAATTTTATCGCCGCCGCAACCGACCGGCCTACCGCTGACATTGTTGCCGCCCTTGCCGCCCGTGGGATCATGATCAGCCGCCTGATGGCGCCAGGTTATCAGGATTATCTGCGCATCACCGTCAGCACGGCAGACGATACCGACGCCTTATTGGCGGCGCTTAGCGACATCCTGGCAGCGTAAGCTTGCAGACGACACGTAAAACCAGTTTGCGGGTGATGAACCGGTCATGATGGCAAGCTATTGGCGGTTATTTTTAGCGCAACCGCGATTTCTGACCTTTGGCTTCCTGCTGGCCTTCATTTCCAGTTTTGGGCAAACTTTCTATATCGCCTTGTTCAGCGGCGAGATCCGGGCAACATTTGATTTATCGCATGGCGAATTTGGCGAAGCCTATTCGGTCGCAACCTTAACCAGCGGCCTGATACTGGCCTTTGCAGGCAAGCGTATTGACCATATTGATCTGCGCCATTACGCCGTCATCTTAGCGATTGGCCTAGCGGTTGCCTGCCTTGGCATGTCCTTCAGCCATGGGATCTTGTCCCTCGGGAGTGGCATTTTCATGCTGCGGCTGTTTGGTCAGGGCCTGCTTAGCCATGCGGCGGTGACCTCAATGGCGCGGTATTTTGATGCCGGCAATCGTGGCAAAGCCGTCAGCTTCGCCGCACTTGGTTTCCCGTGCGGCGAAGCTGTGTTCCCGCTCATGGGGGTTGGCTTAATGATCTGGCTTGGCTGGCGCGATGCCTGGCTTTTGTCGGCCATCGTCATTGTCGGGCTGCTTCCGCTGGCAATCTATGCCCTGTTGCGTGATCATCGCCGGCGCCATCAAGCCTATCTCGAGGCGCGCGCCGATAACAGCCAAGAAGCCAAACAGGATAGCGACCAAACCGTCGGTCATGTTTTACGCGATTGGCGCTTTTATCTGGCCATGACAGCCCTCGCCGGGCCATCTTTCCTGATCACCGGGATCTTCTTTCATCAAGTTCATTTGGTCGCCGAGAAAGGCTGGGATCTGTCGATCTTTGCCAGCGGTGTCGCCATCTATGCAGGCTTCCAGCTGACCACCGGCATCTTGTCGGGCCCGATGGTTGATCGCCATGGCGCACGCTTTATTGCGCGGTTTTATCAAATCCCTTACGTGCTGGCATTGCTGGCGCTGGGACTGATTGATCAATGGTATGGCGGTCTTGCCTTCATGGTGTTGGCAGGCGCCGCCAGTGGCTTTTCCTCGAACATCAAAACCACGCTTTGGACCGAATTATACGGCACCCGCAATATTGGTGGCATCCGGGCGATGACCGCCGCCATTGATGTTGTCGCCTCGGCATTGTCACCGGCGCTGCTTGGCTGGGCCATCGATGCCGGGGTCAGCATCAACACCTTGATCCTGATGTGTGCGGGCCATGCCAGCTATGCGGTGGTGCTGCTGTCGAGCATGTATCGCCGTCAAAAATACCGCCGCCGGCCAATCGCGTAGCAACAGCTAGATCTGGATCGAAAAACCACCATCGATGGGGATCGCCGCCCCGGTCACAAAATCGGAAGCCGAACTGGCAAGGAAAATAGCGATGCCGGCGTGATCCTCCGGCTTACCCCAACGGCCTGCCGGGGTGCGGTTGAGCACCCGTTGATGCAGCCCGTCCACATCCTTGCGCGCCTGGCGGGTCAGGTCAGTATCGATCCAGCCCGGCAAGACCGCATTGATTTGAATATTGTCATCGGCCCAGGCCGTGGCCATCGAACGTGTCATCTGCACAATACCGCCCTTGGAGGCGCCATAGGCTGTGGAAAAAGATGCCCCAAACAGGGACAGCATTGAGCCGATATTGATGATTTTACCGCCGCCCGCCGCCAGCATCGGACCATGCGCCGCTTTAGAGGCCACAAAGGCACTGGTCAAATTGGTATCAATCACCAAGCGCCATTCGTCCAACGATAAAATTTCCGGCCGTTTGCGCACATTGGTGCCGGCATTGTTTATCAGGATATCCAGCCCCCCAAAGCGGTCAGCTGACGCCGCCACGGCAGCTTCAATCGATGCGGTATCGGTGACATCCACAGGGATAAACGCCGCCTCGACACCATGGGCCGCTAATTGCGCAACGGCGACCGCGCCTTTTTCGGCATTGCGCGCCGCAATCGCAATATTTGCCCCGGCCTGTGCCAAAGAATCGGCCATCGCCAAGCCAATGCCACCATTACCGCCGGTCACCATCGCGGTTTTTCCGGTGAGATCAAAAATTTTCATCGCCGCCCCCCTTTAAAATTCCTGCACTGTCTTAGCTATCCGCCGCCAGCATTGCTGCAATTCGGTCAATCGCCGTGACAATATTCTCGGTTGAATTGGCATATGAAAAGCGCAAGTAACCCTCGCCCATGGCCCCAAAGCTGGTGCCGGCGATAACAGCCACGCCTGCTTCTTCAAGCATGCGCGTTTGCAGGGTTTTGGCATCCATGCCGGTGCCGGTGATATTCGGGAAGGCATAAAATGCGCCGCCTGGCTCAACACAGCTGAAACCGTCAATATTATTCAAAGCATCAACAATCACCCGCCGGCGTTGATCAAAAGCGGCAAGCATGTCATGGACCGCATCCTGCGGGCCTTGAAGCGCCGCCAAGCCAGCAAATTGTGTTGGTGCATTGACACAAGAATGACAGTTCACGGCTAATTTTTCAGCATCGGCGATAACATCTTTTGGCCACACGCTCAGGCCCAGACGCCAGCCTGTCATGGCATAGGTTTTCGACCAACCATCGAGCACAATCAGCCGGTCTTTCAGTTCCGGATATTGCAGCAGGCTCACATGGCTGCGCCCATCATAGAGCATCTGACTATAGATCTCGTCAGACAGCACCGTCACCTTCGGCCATGCTGCCAGGCCCGCCACCAAGGCATCAAATTCTGCCTTATCAACGGCGCCGCCGGTTGGGTTGGCGGGGCTATTGAGAATGAGCAAGCGCGTCCGATCGGTAATCTGGGCCAGCACTTCAGCGGCCGAAAAAGCAAACCCGTTTTCTTCGCGCAGTGCAATCGGCACCGGCGTCGCGCCAGAAAATCGGATCGCTGATTCATAAATCGGAAAACCCGGATTGGGGTACATGATCTCCGTGCCCGGCTGGCCATAGATCAGCATCGCAAAAAACATCGTCACTTTGCCGCCCGGAACGATCAGCACATTGCCGGGGTCAACAGCAGCCCCATGGCGGGCCTCAAGATCGGCCGCGACAGCCTCGCGCAACTCGGGAATACCTTGCGCCGGGGTGTAGCCATGGTGGCCGTCCCGCAGCGCCTTTATGGCCGCTTCAACAATATGTTCGGGGGTTTTAAAATCAGGTTGCCCGATACCGAGATTGATAATATCGCGGCCTGACGCAGCCAGGGCATTGGCACGGGCCAAAACCTCAAACGCGGTTTCAGTGCCCAACTCATTCATACGGTCAGCGAGAACAGCCATGACAGATCTTCTTCCTTACATGTAACGAAAAGCGCAGCGGCGGTCGTGTCATGTTGGCAGACTAAAACAGTTTGCGGGAAAATTGAACGTAAACTGACAGCGAATGCCGGTGAACATATTTGGCAGGGCTGCTGCGGACGTGTTATCACCACCGCCCGGCCGGTGGTTTGGCGTGGCTGTTGACGAGGATATGATATGAAAGCGGCAAATTCTATTTTGTCATCCTACGGAACGACGGTTTTCGAGGTCATGTCGCGGCTGGCGATCGAGCATAAGTCAATCAATCTTGGCCAGGGTTTCCCGGATGATTTTGGCCCTGACCAAGTCCTGGCAAAAGCCTCTGAGGCGTTATTTGATATTCCCAATCAATATCCGCCGATGCTTGGGGTCCCGGAGCTTCGCCAAGCGGTCGCCCAACATGGCAAGCGGTTTTACAATCTTGATATCGATTGGCAGACCCAGGTGATGGTGACCACAGGTGCAACCGAAGCACTGGCGGCAACTTTTTTCGGCTTGATTGAACCTGGCGACGAAGTTGTTTTGATTGAGCCCTGCTATGATTGTTACATGCCGATCATCCGCCGCGCCGGAGGCATTTGTCGGACCATCCAACTGCAGCCGCCCCAGTGGAACTTAGATGTCACCGCCCTAGCCGCCGCTTTTTCAGAGAAGACAAAATTACTGGTCCTGAATTCGCCGCAAAACCCGGCCTCAAAAGTTTATCGGCAAGATGAATTAGAAGCCATCGCGAAACTTGCCCAAGCCCATGATGTAGTTGTGGTTTGCGATGAAGCCTATGAGCACATCGTATATGACGACCATTGCCATACGCCATTGATGACGCTGCCGGGGATGGCCGAACGGGTGGTTAAAATTGGCTCTGCCGGCAAAACGTTTTCGGTCACCGGGTGGAAGGTAGGCTATATCACCACACACCCTAATCTGCTGGCACCGATCGCCAAGGCGCATCAATTTTTGGTCTTCACCACCGCCCCCAATCTGCAGCGGGCGGTTGCCTTTGGCTTGACCCAGGATGATGACTATTTTGACAATCTGGCCACAACCTTGGCCAGTAAGCGTGATCGTCTCAGCCGCGGTTTGGCAGGCACCGGCTTAAAGCCGATTGACTGTGCCGGCACCTATTTCCTATTCGCTGATTTCGCGGAATTAGATTTTGACGGCGATGATGTTGCTTTTTGCACTTACCTGACCACCGAGGTTGGGGTTACGGCTGTACCGGTAAGTGCCTTTTACAGCCAGAATGGCGCCGCCGACACGGTGCGCTTTTGTTTTTCCAAACAGGATGATGTGCTTGATGCGGCGGTGGACCGGCTGCGCCGGCATTTCACCTAAGATCAGACGTCCGCCAGCCAATACGGGTGTGCGCCATAGGTATCGACCAGAAAGTCAACGAAGGCGCGGACTTTGGGCGACAAATGCCGGCTTGACGGATAGACCGCAAAAATCGGCACATCTTCGCGAACATATTCACCGAGAACCTCGATTAAGCGGCCGTTCTTGATGTGCTCTCCGGTCATGAAACTGGGCAGCATTGCCAAGCCACCACCTGCTTGCACCGCTTTGAGAATGGAATCCCCATTCGAGGTCATGATGGTGCCCTGGGCGCGGATCACGGTTTCGGTGCCGTCCACCACAAAATGCCAATCATTGATGGGATTGCCTGGTGGATAGGTCAAAAGCGCGTGCTGATTTAAGTCTGCCGGGGCGTTGGGACGGCCATATTTGGCCAAATATTCAGGGGCGGCAACAATCGACCGATAATTATTCGCCAGCTTGCGCGCGATCAGACTGGAATCCTTCAAGCCGGCGATGCGGATCGCCAAATCAATCCCTTCGTCAACCAGATCAACGATCCGATCGTTGACCAATAACTGCACCTCCACCTCAGGAAAACGGGTGATGAATTCCGGCAAATGAGGTGCCACATGGCGATGCGCAAAGGTTGTTGGCGCGGTCAGCCGAAGGCGCCCGCGCGGCGCCGCATGCGACTGGCTGACGGCAATTTCCGCCTCATCAACATCGGCTAAAATCCGTTTACAGCGCTCGTAATACGCAGAGCCAACTTCGGTCAAGCTGATCCGGCGGGTGGTGCGGTTCAACAACCGAACCCCGAGACGATCTTCCAAGGCCGCCAATTGTTTACTGACCACCGACGGCGATAGGTTTTTAACCCGTGCGGCGCCGGCCAAGCTGTTATTCTCGACAACGGCAGCAAAAACACTCATCGCGGTCAGGGTATCCATAGGGCCAAAACCTCTAAATAATTTCCCAATTGGAGCGAATAGACGCAGTTTATACCTGATTAAAATCTGTGAGGGAAATTTTGTATGTGCGACGAGTTGTCAAATCCGACCGCATCAGCGCCACCATCTTAGGTTGATTTCGCACTCTTGGAAATGTCGCGGATTCAGTGTTATAGAACTAATTAAAGCACCCTGTCGCAGCAGCTTGCGCGCCCATAAAAGAAGTAAAAAATGAGCAAAGATCTTCACCTCGAGACAAAGATTGCCCAGGCTTTGGGCTGGATTGACGAGAGCACCCGGGCGGTCATCCCGGCGATCCACCCGGCCACAACCTTTGTGCGCGATCACGACGGCAGCAATCAAGATCCGTTTGTTTATTCGCGCAATGATAATCCGAATTATGGCCAGGTTGAACAAACCTTGAGCGCGCTTGAAGGTGGCCAGGATGCGATGGTGCTGTCGGCCGGCATGGCAGCGGCGGTGCTGCCCTTCATGACCCTGCAAGCCGGAGACCATGTGGTGATCCAAGACGTGCTGTATTGGGGGGTGCGCGGCTGGGTCACCAAACATTGCGCACGCTTTGGCATCGACCTGGATTTTTTCCCCGCCCAAGATCCCAGCCAGATTGCTGGCCTACTGCGGCCCGGAAAAACCAAAATGGTCTGGATCGAAAGTCCCGCCAATCCCAGTTGGGAGGTGGTTGATATCACCGCCGTCGCCAGCATCGCCCATGATGCCGGCGCGCGCTTGGTGGTTGATTCCACCGCCGCAACCCCCATTTTGACCCAGCCCATAGCGCTTGGCGCAGATTTGGTTATGCATGCCGCCACCAAATATCTGAACGGCCACAGCGATGTCTTGGCAGGTGCCTTAATTACCGCTGATGCAAGCAGCGATTGGTGGCAAGAGATGCGGGCCAACCGGGCGGCGATGGGATTGGTTCTCGGCCCGCAAGAATGTTGGTTACTGTTACGCGGCATGCGGACTTTGGCCCTGCGGGTGCGGCAGTCATCTGCCAATGCGCAAGCCCTAGCGGAACATTTCAGCGGCCATCCACAGCTGCATGCGGTGCTATATCCGGGCTTACCTCAGCATCCAGGCCACGCTATTGCCCGCCGGCAAATGCAGAATGGTTTTGGCGGCATGCTGTCGATCCGGCTACACGGCGGCTTTGAAGCGGCAGCAAAAACCGCCCGCCGGACAAAAATTTTCAAAGAGGCAACTTCCTTTGGGGGGGTTGAGAGCTTGATCGAGCACCGGGCACCGATTGAAGGCCCGGAAACAAAGGTGCCGGCTGACCTGATACGGCTTTCTGTTGGCATTGAGCATATTGATGATCTGATTACGGATCTCGACGCCGCCTTGACGAGCGTTTAAAGCTAACCACGCATTCATAGTTTGGAGAGATTTCGATGATCGAGCTTTATACGTGGACCACGCCGAATGGCCGCAAAGTAACCATCGCCCTGGAAGAAATGGGCTTGGCCTACAACGTTCATACCGTCAACATTACCAAGGATGAGCAGTTCGAGCCGGCATTTCTGCAAATCTCACCGAATAATCGGATCCCGGCGATTGTTGATGCCGACGGCCCTGACGGCCAGCCTGTGTCGGTTTTTGAAACCGGCGCGATCCTGCTGTATTTGGCCGAAAAAACCGGCCAATTCATGCCCACAGACAGCCGCAAGAAAATTGCCGTTTATGAATGGCTGATGTGGCAAATGGGTGGCTATGGACCGATGCTTGGCCAAGCGCATCATTTCCTGCGCTATAATGTTGGTAAAGCACCCTATGCCGAAGAACGCTACCGCAATGAAACCCTGCGCCTATACGGTGTGTTAGATCGGCGCTTAGCTGGCAACGAATTTGTTGCCGGCGACGAATACAGCATTGCCGACATGGCCATCTATCCATGGACGGCCCGTCACGAATGGCATCAAGCGCCGCTAGACGACTTCGCCCATGTGAAACGTTGGTATGACCAATTGGGGCAGCGGCCGGCCGTTCAGAAGGGTATGGATACACCGCCGGTGCAAAACTAAGCATGCGGTTTTGACGACGATAAAAATAAAGCGCTGATAAATACGCAATCCATGGCTGGACAATCTGCCAACGGATCGTTATCTACAGCGCTGGTGGCAGCTCAGGGACATGATTACCCCTGTTGCAGCCACCCTTTGGAGAGGTGGCCGAGTGGCTGAAGGCGACGGTTTGCTAAACCGTTATAGGGGGAAACTTCTATCGTGGGTTCGAATCCCATCCTCTCCTCCATTTTCTTTTTCTATAATGTTCTATTGAAGTTATATTCCGGCTCTAAACCTCTGGTTTTAACGTGTGCCGACTCTGTTTTGTATCCGTACAAGATTGCCGCCATCCGTCGTTATCCCGATCCATGTGTGGGATAAAGTGTAGGATAAAGTTTTGTCTCCTGCTGAAAAGAGATTGAGCGCAAAAGCGCGTTATGTCTCAGCCGGGAAAAAATTATCTACAACAAATTGAACGCAGCCTCAAATTTGCCGCCTGCACCACAAAAAATTGAGGTAAACCGCACAATGATCCCCGTCATTGACGCGATTGATGTTGGTCCAGTTCGAGAACCCTTCAAAGGCCTGCCGGAGAATGACGGCGCATCTCAAGATACTGTTCGCAGGCGTTACGATAGAGCTCTGGCAGAAGTTTGCCGTAACGGCAACCTTGTCTACGCCTCAGGAAAGCTCGGCTTACTGCAAGCTGAGGACAAACTGCACGCATAGTATTAGAGCGAGACAACCGGGACTCCACCCTGTGGGGGAGTCCGGTGTCCCACTGATAAATGCTCAAAAATGGCGAAAACCAGGCTATCTAAACGTCTGGAACGTAAGATGAGTGAGGAGGCCATCAGGCCCCGCCTAGCTGACTGTCTTGAGAAAAACGATCTCGCCGCGCCAGAAAGCTCTCAAAAGCGTAAAGCCGCCTTTCCAAAATGGTTTGAAGACCTCGGCAAAAAAACCATAGACAGCGCGCCGGTTTCGATATGCCTAATTATTTTTGCGTTCCGCGCCCGGGCGCGCAAGGATTGCTGCCATGCTGCAATCGACGGGTAATGGCACCATGTCAGACAAGTTTGTTCTATAGTGGTGGGCAATAGATTAAGAATTTGAAGTTAGGTGCGGCCTCTGTCCGAGATCAAACCGTCAACCTGTCGATGTGCCACGACTTAACCAACCACCCATAGGAGGGATCACAAATGTCCAGAGTGCATGTAATTGCCATCATCACAGCTAAACCCGGAAAGCGAGCAGAGGTGCTCGAAAATTTTAACGCAAACGTCGCTGCTGTTCATGCCGAAGATGGATGCATTGAGTATGGAGCCGTCATTGATTGCGCCGACGCTGGCTTTGCAACGGCTTTTGGAGCTGACTCTTTCGTTGTGGTCGAGAAGTGGGCGAGCCTTGAGCATCTGAAGGCACATGCCGCAGCCCCACACATGAAAGCTTATGCGGAAAAAAACAAAGACCTTTTGGCTGACAGGACGATCCATGTCATGTCGGATGTATAGCTGCATGGCCACCATCGACAACACAAACGCCGTATTTAAAGATACGATCATGACTGGCAGACCCGAAAAGTCGCTTCGCCGTGTCGGAGGTTAAGAAAGGGGATTTGAAATGGTGGATATGAAAGAAACCGTTGGTCTAGTTGAGACCGCTCTTCAATCGAATGATGCCACGCAGCTTGCGGCAATCATGGCGATAACGTTAGTTCAGAATGGCTATGGCCATTTTGAGGGCGCTCAGTCAATTGACGATGGCGCATCCTCAATGCTGCTGACCTTGCCAGACGGGAAGTTTCTCTCGTGTAAAATAGAAATACTCGATGAGAGACCTGTTATGGGCGAATTGTAATGACCACCATCGGCACCAAAAGCGCCGTGTTCAAAGATAAGATCATGGCCAACCGATCATTGTGCCGAGCTAATGCAATCTGACCCGCCCATCGTCGGTGATCTTGTCCTGATCGGTGGCGGGCATGCGCAAGTTGCTCTCCTAAAATCTTTGGCGATGAAGCCAGTGCCGGGACTTCGCACCACCCTGATCTGCCGTGAGATAGACACACCCTATTCCGGCATGCTCCCCGGGTTTGTTGAGGGCGTTTGGAGTGCGCAGGACATCCATGTTGATCTGTCGCGCCTGGCCAGCATGGCTGGTGCGCGCCTGATCAATGCGCCAGTTGCTGCAATTCATGCCGACGACAAGCGTATAGAGATTACCGGCAGACCATGTCTGCCGTATGATGTGCTGACAGTTAATACCGGTGGTGAACCCAATCTTGCAGCGATTGCCGGTGCCGCGTCCCATTGCATTCCGGTCAAACCTATTGGATTGTTCCTGCGCAAGCTTGCTATGCTGACAGAAGCAAGTTTCCCCAAACGCCTTGCAATTATCGGCGGCGGTGCGGCTGGTTGTGAACTGGCGCTGGCTTTATCGGCTCGCTGGCAGAGAGATGCCGGCCGGCGGCCTGAGATTAGGGTTTTCGGTCGCGCCGCCCGCCTTGTGCCTGAACATCCGCAGCGTGCCGCCCGTCTTCTGCATCAGGCCATGACCAAGGCCGGATGCAGCATCCATTGCGCTGCCGACGTGACCAGGGTCGACGACGGTCGGCTTTTCCTCGAAAATGGTGACAGCTACGAATTCGATGCCTGCTTTCTGGTCAATTCAGTCGCCCCACCCTCCTGGTTGTCATCGAGCGGCCTGACGCTGGATGAGGCCGGTTTTATCGCTGTTACCGCATCGCTGCAGTCGGTATCGCATCCAGAGGTATTTGCCGCCGGTGATGTGGCCACGATCACCACCGACCCACGCCCAAAGGCCGGGGTCTATGCCGTGCGCGCGGGACCGGTGCTGGCGCAGAACATTCGCCGGTTCATCGCCGGTCAGCGCACCCGTTCCTGGCGCCCCCAAACACGCGCGCTTGCAATCTTAGGCACTGCCGACGGCGGCGCAATTGCCATTCGTGGCAGCCATGCCAGCAGGTCGCGCCTTTGGTGGTGGTTGAAAAAACGGATCGATCGCCGCTGGATCGCAAAATATACAGAGCTATCGATGCCACCCCCGACCACTGCCAACAGGCTTACCGGCATTAATGGCAGGACAAAACCAGCTGAACTAAAGGACCCAGCTTTCGAGCCGATGCGCTGCCTTGGCTGCGGCGCCAAAACAGGGCACGAGACGTTGGTGGCCGCGATGCGTGAGGCGACAGCAGCAGCCATTGCCCTTGGTGCCAACGCAGCACTAATGCCGCCCGATGGGCTGACTGAAGACTCGGCCGTCCTGGCGACCCCACAAAGTGGCGAGATGGTGCAGTCGATCGATGTCATCTCCGAACTGGTGTCCGACCCTTTCATCCTTGGGCGGATTGCAGCCGTCCATGCGATGAGCGACATCTACGCCGCTGGTGCTGTGCCGGTCTGGGCCATGGCCTCGGTCACGCTCGCTGCCGCGCGTGCCGATCTGCAGCAATCGCAACTGACGCAGCTGATGACGGGTGGTCTTATGGCGCTAAGTGAAGCCGGGGCCCGGCTTATCGGGGGCCATACCGGCGAAAGCCAGGCACTCAATATCGGTTACGCCGTCACAGGCTGGCGTGAGGTGCCGCCAGAGCTGCCGAATCTGCAGGACGATATCCGCCTGATATTGACCAAGCCGCTTGGCAGCGGTGTGATCATGGCAGCACATATGCAGCTCGCCGCCCGCGGCGAGTGGGTTGCCGGTGCCACCCGTTACATGGCTGAAGGTAATGGCCGCGCAGCTAAGATAATGGCCCCATACAGGCCCATGATGACCGATGTGACCGGCTTTGGCCTGGCACGCCATGCGCTTAATCTGGCGGAACGCTGCGGCGCCGGCGGTGTGGAAATTTCAATGCCGGCCGTGCCTCTGATGGCGGGCGCGCAGTCCTGTCTGCAGGATGGACACCGATCGAGCTTGCATGAGATGAATCAGGCCTCCGTCCGAATGATTAACGAAGCTACCAGCCCAACACAGGCGGCAATCCTATTCGATCCGCAGACAAGCGGCGGGTTGCTGGCTGCGCTCCCTGCTGGCGTCGCGGAAAAGGTTTGTGCCGCCCTTGCCGACCAAGGGACGCCAGCCAATATCGTAGGACGCCTGCAACCAGGCCAGAGCGGCCTGACGCTGCTGGCATAAGGACGGAATAGATGGCACCGCCGATCAAACGCAAAAGTGACTGGCAGTCACAGAACTTCAGCATGATTATCGATGTGCGCTCGGATAGCGAATATGCCGACGACCACATCCCGGGTGCGGTCAGCATGCCGGTGCTAAACGACGCCGAACGCGCTGAGATCGGCACCATGTACAAGCAGGTTGGTGCTTTCGAAGCGAAACGGCGCGGCGCGGCATTGGTGGCACGCAATATTTCGCGCCATCTTGAGGATAAGTTATGCGACGCGCCAAAGAGTTTTGTGCCGCTCATCTATTGCTGGCGTGGCGGCCAGCGAAGTCGCGCGATGGCCCACATCTTTAGCGAAATTGGCTGGCAGGTGACGCTGATCGACGGCGGCTACAAAACCTACCGCAAACAGGTGCTGGACGGGTTAAATGACATCCCCAGCACATTGCGCCTCATCATCCTTCGTGGGCGCACTGGCACGGCAAAAACCAGGATTTTGCGCGCTGCCGCAAACAGTGGCGCGCAGGTGATCGATCTTGAAGGGCTGGCCGCGCATCGTGGCTCGCTTCTGGGGTCGGAGCCGGGTATGGCGCAGCCATCACAGCGGATGTTTGAATCGAAACTGTTCGACGTCTTACGGCAACTCGACCCGGCGTATCCGGTTTTCATCGAGGCCGAGAGTAACAAGATTGGTGCCTGTCAGGTGCCCCCAGGATTGTGGCGCGCCATGCGATGTGCCCTTTCACTGCAGGTGACCGCACCGCTGCCGGCGCGCGTATCCTTCCTTCTTGACGACTACCAACATATGGTCGGCGAACCTGATCGTCTTGACCCGCTTTTGCAGTGGGTCACAAAACGAATAGGGCATGACGCTGCCGGGCGCTGGCGTGCGGCTATCGACGCCGGCGACTGGGCTGGCTTTGTGACCCATGTTCTGGAAGATCATTATGACCCAGCCTATGACCGGTCGGCCGCAACGCGCGGTCATCAGGATATAGAGATTCTTCAGACCGACAGCCTTGATGACCAGGCAGTGGCCCATCTTGCCGCAAAGCTGGCGGCAATAGGCGAGACACGCTAGGCGACACGTTGGTCGGGGATCGCTGCCGATAGTTGGCCTGGGTACATGTCAAAATCAACGGCGAGCTTCTGATTGGCCATGTTTCAATCGAGACGTAATGGCGTCATGTCAGTTAAGTTTGTTTTAAACTGTTCGACAATGGGTCAACAAAGTTAAGCCAACACCCGGCCATGGTTCTCGGGATCTCGATGCGTGCTACTTCTAGAGGAGAAAACGATGCTTAATTGGCCAACCCGAAAGAAGCTGCCAGACTCACCATCTGAGCCGGCGCCTAGTCTGGTCGATCAAGTGGTCGCCCTGCGCCAACAGGGCCTCGGCACCGACGCCATCGCCGCCCAATTGGGGATTTCACCGGTCACGGTGATGCAATCCTTACGCTGGGGTTTTTAGCCGTGTTTTTTGCTTGGGGAGTTTGAGCCATGGACCAACGAAAACAAGCGCGCATTGATCTTGCGGCGATTCTTCGCTGGTCGGCGCGCCTGGGCCTAAACGAGGGCGTCGACAACCATTTCAGCGTGCTCGTGCCTGGCACGGAGGATCGCTTCATCATCAATCCCCACCGCCGTCATTGGCGTGATATGCGCGCCTCGGACCTGGTCGAGGTGGATGGTGACGGCAATTTGGTGGTTGGCGACGAGCCGCCCGAAGCGACGGCGTTTTTAATCCATTGGCGCATTCATACCCAATGTGGCCACGCGAAGGCGATCCTGCACGCCCACATGCCCTATGCCACCGCACTCAGCGCACTGGAGGGCGGCCGCCTGGAGCCAATCGTTCAACCAGCGCTAAAATTCCATAATCAGATCGCCTATGATGACGCGTATAATGGCTTGGCCCTGGACACCGCTGAGGGCGACCGTTTGGCGCATGCCTTGGCAGACAAGCGCATCGCTATTCTGGCCAATCATGGGGTGATCACCACCGGCCCCACGGTAGCTCACGCATTTAATGATCTCTATTACTTGGAGCGCGCCGCGCAGGCCCAAGTGCTGGCCTATTCAACTGGTCGGCCAGTTCAGCGCATCCCGAAATCAGTCTGCGAGACGACGTTTCAACAGATGCAGGCGGACCGCGATGACCAGGCCAGCCGTTTTCTCGCTGAGATCAAACGCCTACTGGATAAAGAAGAACCTGATTACGCGCACTGATCGGGGTGGTGGCGCACAAAACCATCAGCAGCCGGTAATTGCGGCGAATGGTCGAGACAGAACAATGAAGAAAAAATGGATTTTAATTGCAGCACTTATTGGCCTTGTTCTCATTGGCGCAATTGCTGCGGGGCCGATTATGAGTGATGTGGAAACGCCAAAATACCAAGTCTTAGAAACCCAGGGGAATATTGAGATCAGAAGATATGACCCCATGATCATCGCTGAAGTACAGATGCGCGGCACCCGCAAAACGGCGGTTGGAAATGGCTTTCGTCTGCTTGCTGACTACATCTTTGGAAATAACGTCGCAAAGCGAACCGGCCCGATGACTGCACAGGCTCAGCCGCGCAAAAGTTTAAAAATTGCAATGACGGCGCCTGTCCAGCAGCAGCGCGCCAATGACATTTGGCAGATTAGTTTCGTGATGCCCTCAACATACACAATGGCAACACTGCCTGAGCCAGCGAATAAACGGGTCGCGTTGAAAGTCCAAAATTCGCGGCTTTATGCGGCCATTTCATTTTCTGGCCTGAATTCCGATGACAATATTCAAAAGCACGAAAAAGTGTTGATGGCGCATTTACAGAAAAACAATATCAACGTCACTGGCCAGCCTAAATACGCTTTTTACAACCCACCATGGACTTTGCCTTTTATGCGTCGTAATGAGGTATTGGTAGAGATCATTAATTGATGCCCGATATTGATACATCGCGCACGTTGTTTAAAGAGTCGGCCTCGGCTTGTAGTCCGTGGCCAAGCCGGAGCGATGGATCACCTGCTGTCCGTTGCCGCTATGCGAGCTTATGACGGCCACCAACCCTGCGACAGCGAAGCTGGCAGCGGGGGTGAGGGCCAGATGATTTAAATCGCCACTGAGCGGGCGACTGAGTGGTGCTGGAAGGATGAAAAGGAACGTCTAACAATAAAGTATCTAGGTTCGCCAAGGACTTTCACACTGGCGATGCTTTTGCGCTTGGGAAGAAAACTGTGACGTTGTCGGATATCAAGAGTTTTGCCGAAAAACATAATCCCTTTCCCTTTCATCTCAGTGAAGAAGTGGGCGAGAAAACTATCTTTGGTGGCTTAATTTCCAGTGGGTGGCAAACCGCTTTAATTTGGCTGGGTATGATGCACGAAACTATTTTGTCTTTCGACACCGTCATGGGGTCACCTGGTCACGGCGCTTCGAACTGGAAGAACCCTGTAAGGCCAGGTGACACATTACGTGGCCGAAGGGATATATTAGAAAGCAAAATATTAAAATCTCGTTCCCAGATTGGCTTTGTTAAATATAAAGCTGAATTGATAAATCAGAACGATAAGTAGGGTTTTTCACCGAAAACACTGTAATTTTGCGAAAAAAATGACCCCTGATCAATCGGACTGATAAACTTCGCTTCATAGCCCGCCGTTTTTATGTCGGTGGGTATAGCTGCCCAAAAACGATGTGGAGGCATGTATGCTCAACACCAACGCTTGTGAAATCGAGATCATCAAGCAAATCGCCGGATCGGCTGACGACGGCCCGGTGTTGATGCTTAATCTCAACAAATATTACAAAGATGCGGGCTATCCGGATCAAGGCGTCTACCACGAATACATGTCCTTCGTCCCAAAGCTCCTCGATCTGGTTGGCGCTAAAATTATTTGGCAGGTGCCGACCTTGGGTCAGCCCGTTGGAGAGCAAGACATCGATGAGATCATCGCCTTTTGGTACCCAAGCCATCGAGCGTTTTTAGACCTGACCAAAACCGAGCTATCGGAAAAAAATTTCGACCTTCGGCGCCGGGCGATTGAATATGGCGTGATTCATCGATGCCCTGACGATGTGATCCCAAAACCGTCGTGAGCGAATGTCGCACCGATCAAAAGAAGTGCGTCAGTTTGAGGCGCTGCCGCAAATAGCTCCCTCTCTTTTATATCGGTGGGCATAGCTGCCCGAGAATGATATGGCGGGACCAGCCTCCAGCCCGGGCCGCTGCAAGTCGCGTAGACGTATAGATCGCGCCCATTTCCGCAGTAAAATATTGCGGGTAATACACCCTCCATGTTGACCGACCGCACGCAGATCGCAAAGTTGACAAGCTTTGCCAATGAACTTGAAGCGCTCCAGCGAAAAATTAGGCCGGCACAAGAGGAGATTAAGCAGCGTGGTGATCTGCGCTTGATCAGCCGGCCCTGGGAAGCCGCTGGCAAGCCGATGAAGTGTAACGCAACGGTGCCCCCGCATGTGCAGATTCAAGGTTTACCCTTGCAAGCGCTTGTCAGTAGGCTGGATAGCGTCGTCGGAATGACGGGCTAAGAGGAAATTTTAATGAAAACGCTTCGCGTCAACGATTACGATATGGCCTATCTCGACATTGGGCAGGGATTGCCTTTGGTGTGCGTACACGGGTCACTGAATGATTTTCGCGCCTGGATGCCGGTGTTGGGGCCCCTATCGTCATACCATCGATTAATCGTCCCGAGCCTCCGTCATTATTTCCCTGAGCAGTGGGACGGCCAAGGCGGCAAGTTTAAAATGGCGCAGCATGTGGACGATGTGATCGCTTTTGTCGAAGGGCTGGGTTTGGGCCCCGTCGATCTGCTTGGCCATTCCCGGGGCGGTCATGTCGCGTTTCGCGTGGCGCTGAAACGCCCGGACCTGATCTGTAAGCTGGTTTTAGCGGAGCCGGGCGGCACGCTTGAGGATGCGCTGATGCCCGACAATGCCGATGACGGAGCGCCGGCGGCGGGCTCACGGGCGCATTTGGCGGAAGTAACTGAAAAAATCGCGGCAGGCGATCTTGAGGGCGGGTTACGCGCATTTATCGATGGTATTAATGGGCCCGGAGCCTGGGATATTCTGCCGGCGTCGGATCGACAAATGCGGAAAGATAATGCGTATACCCTGATGGCCCAGATTGACGAAGGCCGCCAGCCTTATACACGGGCTGAAGCTGAAGCCGTCTCGCGACCGACCCTGTTTGTCGGCGGTGCAGATACGCCCGGCATTCTGCCAATCATTCTGCGCGCGTTGGCGGCTCATGTGCCTGGTGCCAAGACGATCATCATTTCCGACGCCGGGCGCAGTATGTTCCGACAACAACCAAAAGCATCCTGCGATGCCGTGCTGCCGTTTCTGAATTAGGGCGCTGCGAAAACGCCACACAAGCTAACAATTCATGTGGGCTAAAATGTGGTACAGAAAGACGATATTTTTATTTAATTGTTATTTTACAATGGATAAATAGAAAAAATGCCGGACATCCTCTCCTCCATTTTCTTTATTTCTCATAGGCCATCCGCCACCTACCCGTCCCCGACAGGCGCGGTGAGGATCACTGCGCTATGGTTCTGCGGCAGCTATTTGATCACACCGGTCACAAAGCCGGCGCGGTGCTAACGCCGCGATAGCACTTGCAAGCACGTCGCCGCTGCGCTCACTATGGCGATATATTTACGGCGGCAGATACCTGGTCACAGTCTTATGAGCCATCAAATTACGCCGATCCGATGAGCGCGGGTTTGCTGGCCGGCAGCATGACCTTGTGGGCCGCCCACAAGCCAGTAGACCGTTGCAGGGGAGATTTTAAACCATGACCGACGATCCAATTGGGGCCTTTATCCCTGGGGTGCGGGCGACCGCCACCGGCGCCGCTCAGGGGCCGCTCAGCGGCTTACGCTTCGCTGCTAAAGATTTATTTGATGTTGCCGGCCATATCACCGGCGGCGGCAATCCGGCTTGGGCCGCAGGTCAGTCACCGGCCAAAGAAAATGCCTGGGCGGTGGCCACACTGCTGGCCGCCGGCGCTGACCTTGCCGGTAAAACCATCACCGATGAAGTATCGCTGGGCATTCTTGGGGAAAACGCTTTTTTCGGCACCCCGCTTAACAGTGCCGCACCAAACCATGTGCCCGGCGGCTCATCCTCCGGCTCAGCGGCAGCGGTTGCCGCCGGTCTTGTTGATATCGCCCTCGGCACCGATACCGGCGGCTCGGTCCGGGTGCCAGCAAGCTTTTGCGGCCTTTATGGCATTCGGCCAAGCCATGGCCGGGTGCCTGTCGACGGCATGCTGCCGCAGGCACCGAGTTCCGATACCACCGGCTGGTTTGCCCGTGACGCCGGCACTTTTGCAAACGTCTCGGCGGTGATGTTAGCTGACAGCGGTGGCAGCCTGCCGAAACGTCTTGTCATCGCCGAGGATGCTTTTGGCTTTGCAGAGGACGCCGTACACGATGCCTTGATGCCGGCACTTGATCGTCTCAGCCGCTTGGTTGACAGCGTCGTTGAGGAGGTAATGGCCCCGCCCGGGTTGTCGGTCTGGGGACGCGCCCAGCGCACCCTGCAACCTGCCGAAGCTTGGCTGACCTTTCGTGATTGGCTTGACCGCGATAACCCACCGCTTGCCTTCAATGTGGCGCGCGGCTTAATCATGGGCTCGATGATCGCCGACAGCGATCGGCAATGGGCCGGTTTGATGCGCCGCGAAGCACGTGCGCGGCTGCGGGCCTTGGTGCCGCCCGGCACTGTGCTCGCCATGCCGACCACACCGTTTGCGGCACCACTCAAGGGCTTGCCCCTAGCGGATCAAAACGCCCTTAGGGAGCAGATTTTATGCCTGTGCGCACATGGCGGATTGGCCGGACTGCCGCAAATTAATGTCCCTGGCGCACAGCTCAGCGATGGCCGGCCAATTGGCCTATCACTTTTGACCAGCCCCGGGTACGATATGGATTTGGTGCGCTTGGCGGAAGTTTTGGAGACACGGTGATGACAGACCTAACCGCGAATGTCCCTGAGGTGGTTGCTGAAATTCGGGAAAAATTTGAAGCCTATGAGCAAGCCTTGATCGACAAGGATGTGGCTGTTTTAGACGCCACGTTCTGGCAGTCGCCGCATACCATTCGCCTGGCCATGAATGAGCATGGCTTCGGCTTTGACGAAATCCACTCGCACCGCGTCGCTCGCCCCCCTGGACCGGGCATTAAAGAAGAACGCTTGCGGTTGGACATTTTGACCCTGGGACGTGATTTTGCCACCGTCAATCTGGTCTTTAAGGTGCGCGGCAAGGACCTTATCGGTCGCCAAAGCCAAACCTTCGTACGATTTCCCGAGGACGGTTGGAAAGTGGTTAGCGCCCATGTCTCAACCAGTGACGGCAGCACTTTGTGGTAATCTCGGCCCTTGCGCCGTCGTCGACGTGCTTATGCCGGCGGCTTGGCAGGGCCAGTCGGCGGCGGTATGGCCGGTGAAGCGACCACCGAGGTCATCCGCCAACGCAACGTCGACTTTGCGCTTAGCGGCGCGTCCGCGACTGATGAGGACGGTAGCGTGTTAGATTTTAAGCATTGTGACCTGCGCCTGGAAATTACCGCCGAAGGCAAATCTGCGCTTGATGGCGATAGGATGGATGGCAGCCAATGACGGCGCCGCCCTATGACGTGTTTGTTATCGGCGGCGGTATTAACGGCTGCGGGATTGCCCGTGACGCCGTTGGTCGCGGGTTTTCGGTTGCTTTGGCGGAAATGAATGACCTGGCCAGCGGGACATCATCCTGGTCGACCAAACTGATCCATGGCGGTCTGCGGTATCTTGAACAATATAAATTTCGACTGGTGCGCCAGGCCTTGATCGAACGTGAGGTGCTGTGGGCATCGGCACCACATATCATTCGTCCATTGCGCTTTGTGCTGCCCCATCACAGCGGCCTGCGCCCAGCCTGGTTGCTGCGCATGGGATTGTTTCTATACGACCATTTGGGCGGCCGTAAATACTTGGCAGCGACACGGGTTTTGGACATGACGACGGATATCTGCGGTCAGCCTTTAAAACCTCTTTTCCGATACGGTTTTGAATATTCCGACTGCTGGGTTGATGATGTCCGTTTGGTGGTTTTGAATGCCCGCGATGCAGCCGATCGCGGTGCTGATATTTTTACTCGGACCATGGTAACACGGCTCGTTCGACATGCCGATTACTGGCAAATCAGCCTCTGCGATGCCACCACAGGGCTGACCCGCGAGGTCAGATCACGGCTGCTTGTTAACGCCGCCGGGCCATGGGTTGATCAGGTCTTGGCGAAAACGGCCGGACATAATGACAGGCCCAACCTGCGCTTGGTCCAAGGCAGTCATATCGTCGTCAAACAACGCTTCACCCATGACCGAGCGTATATTTTTCAGAATGCCGACAAGAGAATTATTTTTGCCATCCCGTATGAGCAGGACCTTACCCTGATCGGCACCACCGACCGCGACTATGATGGCGATCCCGGCCGGGCCGAGATTACGGCGGAAGAAACAGACTATCTGTGCCAAGCCGCCAGCGCATATTTTCGCATCCCAATCGGCCGTGACGATATTGTTTGGCGTTTTTCCGGGGTCCGCGCACTGTTTGATGACGGCACCGGCAAAGCACAAGAGACGACGCGTGATTATCTGTTAAGCGACGATATTGCCGCCGATAGCACGGCGATCTTGATCAATGTTTTTGGTGGCAAAATCACCACCTATCGCACCCTTGCAGAAACCTTGCTGACACGCATTGAAGCACGGCTGGGTCGCCGGCAGCCGGCATGGACCAAAAATGCCACGCTCCCTGGCGGCAACTTTCCAATCACAGGCAAGGCCAAGCTGACCAGCGATTTATGTGCGCAATTCCCGTTTTTGAGATCGCAACACGCGGCGCGGCTGATTAACGCCTATGGCACATTATGCTGGCAGATTTTAAAGGGCGTGCGTCAGCGCCGTGATCTCGGACGCTGTTTTGGCCATGACCTGACTGCGGTCGAGGTTGATTATTTGATTGAGCAGGAATGGGTCACGACCGCCGATGACCTGCTATGGCGGCGCAGCAAGCTGGGGTTGCGTCTATCACTCCAGGAAAAACACGCCCTCGATGATTACATCCAGGACCGTCTATCGGCCACGGCATAAACCGCCGATCGGCATTAAGCGCGCAGCCTCTCGCCCTTGGGATCAAAGGGCGGCGCAGCCAGCACAGTCGCTTTATGCGGTTTGCCTAAAATAAAAATGTCGACCTGGTCGCCGGCCACGGCTGTTCCGTGATTCAAGAAACCGATGGCCAGGGATTTGCCGACAGAATAGCCATAGGCACCAGATGTGACACGCCCGACCGGGGTGCCGTCAGGCATGAAAATCGGCTCACCACCGCTGGCATCGGCATTATCGGTGACCGTCACCTCAAACATGCTGATCCGCTCCCGAGGCGGCTTATCCTTGATTGCCAGATAGGCCGATTTGTTTAAGAAATCTTTATCAAGTTTGATCAGGTGCTCAAGCGCCAGCTCCTGTGGCCAGGATTCCGGGCTATATTCACGGCCCCAACTGCCATAGCCTTTTTCAATCCGTAATGCGCCAAGCGCCCGGCCACCGACCGGGCCACCATCAAAATCGTCCGCCGCTGCCAGCAGCGCTTGAAATAATTGCGCTTGGTCGGCCTCCGGGCAATGCAGCTCCCAGCCCAGATCACCTGTAAAGCTGACCCGAATGGCCAGGCAGGTGACACCGGCAACATCAATGGTCCGCGAGCGCATGAAGCCAAAGCCTTCCGGCGATAGATCAGCATTGGTAAGGCGTTGCAGCATTTCCCGCGATTTAGGGCCGGCAACGTTATAACCGCAGATCTGATCGGTTTCGACGGTCAAGCTGGTGCCCGCGGGCATCGCCAGCATGTTAAAAAAGCGCTGGTGATAACGCTCCGCCAGGCCGGAGCCGACCATCATGAAACTATCATCCGCTGTTTTAGTGACCGTAAAATCACCGGCCACACCGCCGCGCATACCAATTAACGGTGATAAGCAAGAGCGGCCAATTTCATGCGGTATCCGGTTCGCTAACAATTGGTTCAACCAGGTCTCGGCCCCTGGCCCGGTGATGCGGTAATTGGCAAAGTTCGAAATATCGATGATGCCAACGGCGCGGCGCAGCATCTGCACCTCTTTGCCAACAGGCTGAAACCAGTTTTGCCGTGTGAAGCCATTGGTTTCGGCAACACCTTTTTCATCGGCGAACCACAACGGATGTTCCCAGCCACAGTTCAAACCAAAGACCGCCCCCATTTGCTGCAGCATTTCATAGGTTGGGCGGACTCGCGCCGGCCGGCCGGCGGCCCGTTCCTCATTGGGAAAGTGAATTTTAAAGCGGTGGCTATATTGATCTTCAACCCGCGCCTTGGTGAATTTTTTATCGGCCCACTCCCCGAACCTGGCCACATCCCAGGCGAACATGTCGTATTCCGGCTCGCCATCGACGATCCACTGTGCCGACATCAAACCAAGGCCACCGGACTGTGAGAATCCGGGAATGATGCCAGTGCAACAAAAGTAGTTTTGCAACTCCGGCACCGGGCCATAAAGGGCGTTGGAATCCGGTGACCAAATCATCGGCCCGTTGATCACCCGCTTGACGCCGGCTTTGGCGGCGGCAGGCACCCGCTCCATCGCCAGCATGACATTGTCCATGATGCGATCAAGATCATCACCAAACAACTCATGGCCAAAATCTTGCGGGGTGCCTTCTTCGGCCCAAAACCGAACATCTTTTTCATAAGCGCCGATCAGCAATCCTTTGCCTTCTTGCCGCAAATAATACTCGCCGTCACGGTCTGCGATTGATGGCAGGCGGCGGTCCATGGCAACAATCTCAGGCATTGTTTCGGTGACGAAATATTGATGCTCGGTCGGTTGTAAAGGCAGCGTAATACCTGCCAATGCCGCTACTTCGCGGCCCCACAAGCCAGCGGCGTTAACAACCCATTGGCTATGAATCTCGCCTTTTGGCGTTTCCACAATCCAGCTGCCGTCGGGTTGCTGGCGCGTTGCCGTCACCGGGCAAAACCGCTCAATTTCCGCACCCATTTGCCGGGCCCCGGCAGCATAGGCTTGAGTCACCCCGGATGGATCAACATTGCCGCCATCAGGCTCAAACATGATACAGCGGATGCCGTCAAAATTAGACAGCGGATGCAACGCTTCGGCTTCCTGGCGGCTCACCTCATGAAAATTCATGTTGAAATATACGGCCTTTGCGGCTTGCAAACGCAGCTGATGTTCGCGTTCTTCGGTCTGCGCAAGATAAAGTGAGCCGGGCTGAAAAACGCCACAGCCTTGACCTGTTTCTGCCTCTAATTGCTTGTACAGGTTCATTGTATAATGTTGGATACGGCTGATATTGGTGCTGTCGTGCAGGCCATGAATATTCGCCGCAGCATGCCAGGTTGAGCCGCTGGTCAGCTCATCGCGTTCCAGCAAAATCACATCTGTCCAGCCAAGTTTTGCAAGGTGATAAAGGATCGAGCAACCAACAAGGCCACCACCAATTACAACTGCTTGTGCATGCCGTCTCACAATGACTTCCTTTATCGTTGGCGCTGTTTAAAGCCTATCGCAAACAATAAACCGGCGCGTGTAAATAGCTTTCCATAGATCTGCTAAGTTTTATCGCAGCCTGCTATTCTATAACCGTCATCCCGGTGCAGCGATTGGTTTGGGTTAACGCCGCCAAGCACTGCCGCCGCCGCGCACAAAAACACCGCCGCATGCCCCGCCTGGCCAGGCAATCTTCGCGCCGCTATGTCGCTGACGAACAAATTTGCGCAATCACTCGCGGCTGTCGATCCTGGCATACAGCCGGCGAATAAGTCGGCTCGCCGTGGTCTCAAAAAGCGCCGGGATAATCGCATGGATGAACGCCGCCAAACCGGCAATAAAAAGACTGCCGGCAAAGCTCAATGCAAATCCGGCATGCTGCAGATAACTCTCGTTAACACGCGCCGGATGGTCTTTAAAGTGCCGCAAGAAACTGCCGCAACCTGCCGAAAATATGCCATCTGACATGATCATTCCCCCGTTGAATCAGAGCCGAAGGATGGCACAGATTTGATCGAAATTTATCCCATTTTTCTTTTCTTTAGACAAAAATTTGGGACATTATCCCTACTATTATGGTAAATTTAGACGAAATAGATCGCCGCATTCTCCGGTTGCTTCAAAAAGATGCATCGTTGAGCATGGACGCTGTGGCGGCGGCCGTTAATCTGTCGCGGAACGCCTGCTGGCGGCGGATCAAAAACCTTGAGGATACAGGCACACTGCAAAAGCGTGTCGCCTTGGTTGATGCCGCTGCGGTCGGGCTCGACCTCAGTATATTTGTCCTCATACGAACCAATCGCCACGACGTTGACTGGTTGACGGCCTTTGACAAAGCCGTGCGCGAGTTGCCGGAGATCATCAGCGCCTATCGGATGGCCGGCGAGCTTGACTATATTTTGCGAATCCGGCTCGCCAGTGTCCGCGACTATGATGATTTTTACCGGCGCTTGGTCAGCCGCGTACCGATTTCAGATGTTTCCGCCAGTTTTGTGATGGAAGATATTAAGGACAGCACCGAACTGCCGATCTGATCAGCGGCCATAGGCAGCGTCGAAAAAGGCCACCTCGAGACGCACCAATTCTTTAAAGCGATGCGCCACGATGGCTTGCCGATCGGCACTTAAACCGGGGCCAATATTGTCTAATTCAGCCCGCAGCCAAGCAACAATGCCGGCAAACATCGGGTTGTGGTGCAGCTCGATCCATTCACGCAAATAAAATCGTTTTGGGTAAGGCTGCACCGCCTTTTCCGCCCAACTGAGATAAACCCATTCGGCGGCCACAACCACTGCCAAAATTTCGTCGTAACGGTTGCTGCGGGCGGCCTCCAGCATGAGTGTCGCAAACGCTTGTATGGGCGGCAGCAAGGAGGTTGTCTCACGTTCGTGTTCAGGCACGCCTAAAGCCTCAAAAGAACGCAGAAAATAATCGTTCTCCTCGGCTGTGATGAGGCCCAGGAAATGCGCCCAGCGTTTTTTTGCCGGCATCCCCGGTGCCGCCGCCACCGCATGCCCTAAGACTGTGACCAAGGTTTCGATGAAGACATAGTCTTGGATCAGATAACGCCGGTAAACGGCGTCATCTAAGCTGTCTTCAAGCAGCTCGGTCGTAAAGGCATGGCTTGTTGCCTGCGCCCAAAGCGGTCCTGTCTCGGTCCGCAGCCAGTCGGTGAACAGGCCCTGATCAGCGCTGTAAAGCGCGCCCATCAGCGCTGCAGCTCAACCGCATAATCGGCAACGTTGCCAGGGTCTTTGATCAAGCCACGATCCACCAGGAAAGCTGCAAACCGCTGATATCGACCTGTATCCAAAGCCGCCGGACGCAACGCGAAACGCGGCAAGGTATCGCGGAAGGCACGTTTGTTAAGCTCATCATCCAGGCCTTGCTTGTAACCTTTGAACATTTCCCAAGCTTCGGTCGGATGGTTAATGGCAAACTGCGTTGCAGCTTCCATGGCATCGACAAAAGCGGCCAGCGCCGGCTCCCCGAGTTTGGCATTATTGGCGACGACGATTAATTCGTCATAGCCAGGAACGCCCTCCTCTTCCACATAAAAGGCTTTGCCGGGGCGACCGACAATATCCATCTGGTTCAGCTCAAAATTCCGATAGGCACCAATGACCGCATCAACCTGCCCAGAGATTAACGATGGGCTAAGTGAGAAGTTGACATTAACCAACTCGACATCACTGCTGCTCAGACCGTGCTTTTCCAGCATCGCCGAGAGAATCACATTCTCAAACCCACCCACGGAAAACCCAACTTTTTTACCTTTCAAGTCGCTGATCTTTTTGATCGGCCCGTCGGCCAGCACCAGCAACGTCGTCAACGGTGTTGCAACAACTGTCGCAATCCGCGTCAGCGGTAAGCCGGCAGCATGTTGTAAATGCAGTTGGGGCTGATAGGAAATCGCAATATCGGCCTTACCGGCAGCAACCAATTTAGGGGGATCATTAGGGTTCGAGGGTTCGATCAACTCAACCTCGAGGCCGGCTTTTGCAAACAATCCAAGCTTCTCGGCAAGCACCAAAGGGGCGTGATCAGGGTTCAGGAACCAGTCCAGCATAACAGTGAGTTTTTGACCGGCGACCGCAGAGTTGCCGACACTAAAAACACTTAAAAAAGCTGCCAAAGCGGCAACGGCAACGGAATGACTAATTTTTTTCATCGAAACGTCCCACTCGCGGTTCAGCGGGTGTGACGCGCTAAGTCATGGGTAAGGGGTTATTTCAAACCCATTAGTCCATTCCCTGCGGCGGCATTACCCGATCCAGGTTCAAAGGGTCACCGTGGCAGGACTACCACAGTTCCTCAGCACAAACGCTCCCCTAGGAAGCGCGATTAAAGCTGGTTTTCGACCGAGCCGTCAAGGGGCCGCCAGCATTATCGACTTTTTTCTGGTCTTGCCCAGTCGGCAAGGCCGCTAACGAGCGACCTTAATGGCAGCAAACGACCGACACCAGATATACCGACCGCAAGCTTTCGAGGGGGCAGGTTAAAAAATCCAGTAATAAAAATGCACTAGCTCTTATGCGACATATTGTAAGGGTTAATACTTTGACACCGGGCCTTACTATACGCACATCAGCGCTGCGGCCCACCGGGCGTGGGCACCATAGGTACATATTATGGACGATAAATTGCAGGCCAATGACAGACACCCGGTTGCCGCCGCGCCAGCTTCTTTACGGCAGCGCTTCACGGCCGTACGCGCCGAGACACTGGCTTTGGCCGCACCGCTCAGTCCGGAAGATCAAAGCGTTCAAGCCATGCCCGATACAAGCCCGACGAAATGGCACCTGGCCCATGTCACATGGTTCTTTGAAACCTTCATCTTGCGACCCTACCAGTCAGATTATCGGCCTTTCAACGCCGCCTTTGGGTTCCTTTTCAATTCCTATTATGAAGCTGCCGGCGACCGCTATCCCCGCCCTGATCGTGGCCTCATTACTCGCCCCGGCAGCGATGAAATTATTGCCTACCGCAGCCATGTTGATGCCGCCATGATGCGTTTGCTTGATGCTGAGGCAAGCCCCAAAACACCTGAGATTTGCACTCTAACGGAACTTGGTATGCACCATGAGCAACAGCATCAAGAACTCTTGCTGATGGATATTTTAAACCTGTTTTCGCGCAACCCTCTGCGGCCCGCCTACCGTGATGCGGAACCATCACATGCATCGGCGCCGGTGCCCCCTGCCGCCGACTGGTTAACCTTTGACGGCGGTATTTATGAAATTGGCCATGACGGCGATGGCTTTGCTTTTGACCATGAAAGCCCACGCCATCAAACGTTGCTGCGGCCATTTGCGCTGGCCGGTGCCTTGGTGACCAATGGCGATTGGTTGGTCTTTATGAACGATGACGGCTATCAGCGATCTGATCTGTGGTTATCCGACGGGATCGCATGGGTGCGGGAGCACAAATGGCAGGCACCGCTTTATTGGTATCGGCAGGAGGAAAGCGGTCCGTGGTTTGAAATGTCGCTTTTGGGCGGCCATCCACTCGAGCGTGCAGCTCCTGTCAGTCACATCAGCTATTTTGAAGCCGACGCCTACGCACGTTGGGCCGGTAAGCGATTACCGACGGAGGCTGAATGGGAAGTTGCTGCCGGCAACCAAGCAATTGCCGGAAACAACCTTGGCCGCAACCAATTGCGGGCTCGCCCCGCCAACGCCCAAGGCACCAACCCACATCAGTTTTTTGGTGACCTGTGGGAATGGACCGCCAGCGCCTTTTCAGGCTATCCCGGCTTCACGGCACCGCAGGGTGCGGTCGGCGAATACAATGGCAAATTCATGTCCGGGCAAATGGTTTTACGAGGCGGTGCCTGTGTCACGCCGGAGGATCATTTGCGTGTCAGCTACCGGAATTTTTTCTATCCCCATCAGCGCTGGGCATTCACTGGTCTGCGCCTTGCCGAGGACCGACCGTGAGCGGAACATTAAAAGCCTTTATCGATCTTGCTCCACAATTATCCCATTTCCAGGATGATGTTTTGAGCGGCCTATCGGCAACCCCGAAAACCGCCTCGGCGAAATTTTTTTACGACAGCGAAGGCTCGCGGTTGTTTGACCAAATTTGCACCCTCGAGGCGTATTACCAGACGCGCACCGAATGCGGTATCCTGGCTGATCAAGCAGAGGTTTTTCGCCAAAGCCTGCCGGCAAAAGCTGCCGTCATCGAGTTCGGCAGCGGCAGCGATCAAAAGATTAACTTGCTGACCGCCGCACTGCCAAGTGTCAGCGCCTATGTCCCCATCGATATCTCCAAACAATACCTGATCGATACGGCGTCCAACTTCGCCGCCAATAAGCCGGAAATCGCGGTTAGTGCCATTTGCGCCGATTTCATGCAGCACATCGATCTCAATCAGATTGTAACCGATGAGCCGCGCATTGGATTTTTCCCGGGCTCAACAATCGGCAATTTAAATCCGCCGGAAGCCATGCAGTTTCTGCGGAACGCTGCGAAAACGCTTGGTGCCGGAGGGTATTTCGTCATTGGTGTGGATTTGAAAAAAGATCCACAGCGACTGATCGACGCTTATGATGACGATCAGGGCGTTACGGCGGCCTTCAATCTTAACCTGCTGGCCCGTATCAACCGCGAACTTGACGGCACGTTCGAGAGCAGGTCGTTTCAACATAAAGTGGTCTATGTGAACGATCCCTGCCGGATCGAAATGCATCTGGAAAGCTGTGCCGAGCAAGAGGTTAAAATTGCTGGGCAGACGTTTCACTTCTCAAAGGGCGAGACAATTCACACTGAGAATTGTCACAAGTTCGAGATCAGCGAATTTCAAAAAATCGCCGCCGATGCCGGATTTATCGCCGAACAAGTCCTTACCGACCCAGGAAAATTGTTCAGCATCCATATTTTACGTGTGGCCTAAACACACGGCGCAGGCTGCTTTGCCGGCACCGCCGCGATGGCAGATCGCGATCATATGTTTATTCATTAGTATACAATTATACATTAAATCCACGGACATGACGTCGCCAAGACCTTATCAACAAAGGCCAAACCAACGGCTTTTGACAGGCTATGCGATATCGTCGGTTTTGCTGCATATAGGGGTGACAAAGCTTAGCCGAATGAATGCATGGGGTAAGGGATTAACCACCCGATGGCGACCAACACCAGAAATGATACCGTTAACGCCTTAACCTATGGCGAGTTTGCACCATGTGATCGCTTTCAGGCCTGGAGCACAATGCCCGGCCAAGGTGCCACCGTTACCTTTAGGTTCATCGACGCGGCGCCGGAATACGCAGCCGACAGTAAGAAAAATGGCTTCGCGGCGCTGACAGATGCGCAAAAAGCACTGACTCGGCTGGCGTTTCAAGAATGGGCTGCGGTTGCAAATCTAACCTTTGTTGAAGTCAGTGACGATGGCGACGGCGGGCAGATTAGATTTGGACGAAACCACATCCAATCTGCAGGTGTGCTAGGCTATAGCTATACCCCACCGGCTGCTGGCCGCGACCATCACATCAACGGTGATGCCGCAGACGATATTTATCTAAATGCCAATAATGCGGCTTTCACGAATGCCGAACAGGGCAATTATGGATATTGGGTTTATGTGCGTGAAATCGGCCATTCACTCGGTCTGAAAGATCCAGGTAATTACGATAATGACCCAGCAGATGGGCCCTTCTTACCTGACGCCGAGGATCACACCGGCAATACCATCATGTCGTATAACCCACAGAATAACGACGCCCCGGCAGAGGGCAGCTATAATGTCGGCGCCTATGATGCCTTGGCTGTTCAATACCTCTATGGCAGCCGTGACCCGGCCGGAACCCAGCTTGGAAATTTGCGATATGGCGATGAGCATGCTGAGCTTTTAATCGGCAGCTTTAGCGATGCCAATGTGCTGTGGGGACTGGGCGGCGATGACACCATCAGTGGTCGGGCCAGTGATGATTCGATCATGGCCGGCGACGGCGATGATTCCATTATCGCAGGCGACGGCGACAAATCAACGCCGGCAATGACGGTAACGATACCATTCGCGGCGGTAACGGCGCCGGTAGTCTTGAAGGGGGTGCCGGCGCCGATCACTTGTTCGGTGACGATAGCGAGGGCGATTTTGCCTTGTATTGGGGCTCCAATGCCGGCGTGACCATTAACTTGTTAACGGGCCTGGCCGCTGACGGCGATGCGACCGGCGACACATTAACAAGCATCGAGGATTTAGAAGACTCCGAGCATACTGACCAATTCACCGGCGACGACGGCCGCAACTATCTGCTTGGTCGTGGCGGCGATGATAAGCTGGTCGGCGGCGCCGCCAATGACTGACTTGACGGCGACCAGGGCGATGACATGGTTGATGGCGGCAGCGGCAATGACATCCTGCATGGCAATCGCGGATCGGATACGCTGACCGGCGTCAGCGGCGGCGATCAATTTCATTTTAGCAGCAATGGCGGCAGCGATATCGTTACGGATTTTAATCCTGATGATGGCGACCGATTGATTGTTTCAGACGCAATTATCGATGCACAACAAACAGTTGACGGCAACCTGCTGGTCACCTTAGAGAGCGCCCGCATCACATTGATCGGCGTGCAATTGGCCGACTGGGAAACACAGGGTGCAAGCTGGCTCCTGTAGTGGCTGACGCTGTCGCGCAATTGTCGGCGACTAAGCATGCCGGTACCAGCGTTCTACTTGCTGGCCGAAGAGTTTTCAGGACCATTTTTTACTATTGAAACAACCAAAGCTGTGAAATCCTTTAGCCGTGAGGACTCATCAACACCAAAAGGGAGCTTTGCCAATGGTCATTACGATTGTCCAAATTCCCCGCACGGGGGCCAAACCGGACAAGACCACGTCGATTGCCGGTGCCAGTAAAAGCGCGCCAATCTACCGGGATGTCGAAGGCCTAATCCGTAAGGATTTCCTGAACGGCGAAGACAGCGGCGGCGGCGTCTATCTCTGGGAAAGCCGTGCGGCTGCAGAAGCCTGGTTTAATGATGACTGGTGGGGATGGATCGAGGCCCGTTTTGGTGCCCGCCCAACCTTGATCTATTTTGATCATTACCTGACCGTCGACAACGCGAAAGGTGAAGTTCGGGTTGATAACGTTGCCGTCGACATTGCCGCTGCCGCAGAATAGCAGCGGCGATTGTCTGCCGGTCAGGTCACGATAACAGCTCACGGGCAGGCCTGAACCGGCGCCTGCCTGCGATCCGGCTATGCGCTGGCCTTAACGGTTAGGCCAAGCTCCGTGATCATCTGCTCGCGCATCACAAACTTCTGAATCTTACCTGTCACCGTCATCGGGAAACTGTCGACAAAGCGGATATAACGGGGAATCTTATAATGGGCGATTTGACCCTGACAAAACTCCCTAACCGCAGCCTCATCTAATGTAGCGCCGTCAACCACAGTAATCCAGGCACAAAGCTCCTCGACAAATTTATCATCCGGAACCCCAAACACTTGCACATCGCTGATGTTGGGATGGCGGTATAAATATTCTTCAATCTCACGCGGGTAAATATTCTCGCCGCCACGGATCACCATATCCTTGACCCGGCCGACAATGTTGAAAAAACCGTCGCTGTCCATAGTTGCAAGATCGCCTGTATGCATCCAGCCGGCACGGTCAATAGCTTCGGCGGAGCGCTCACTGTCATCCCAATAGCCCTGCATGACATTATAGCCGCGGGCCAATAACTCGCCGGTAACGCCAGGCGCAACGATGCGGCCGTCATCATCTATAATCTTCGCTTCAACATGCGGGAAAACGCGGCCCACGGATGCGACCTGTTTTTCAATCGGATCGTCGGTATCACTAAGCGTAATAATCGGACTGGTTTCAGTCATCCCATAGCCGATAATCATCTCCGAGCAATTCATCTCATGGACAACTTTTTTCATCACTTCGATCGGGCAGGGTGAACCCGCCATGATGCCGGTGCGCAGCGATGACAGATTGAAGTCACTGAACCGCGGATGGGCGAGGACGGCGATAAACATTGTCGGCACACCGTGTAACGCAGTGCAGGCCTCCTCGTGGACAGCTTCCAGAACGCTTAACGGCTCAAATGCTTCAGCTGGATAAACCAACGCCCCGCCATGGCTTAACACCGCAATGTTTGAAAGTACCATGCCGAAGCAGTGATACAGCGGTACCGGCACACACAACCGGTCCTCGGCTGTGAATTTCAATCCTAGACCTGTGAAATACCCGTTATTCAGCAGGTTGAAATGGGTCAGCGTGGCGCCTTTTGGAAAACCTGTGGTGCCGCTGGTGAATTGAATGTTAATGGGGTCGTCAAATTGTAAGCTCGCTGCCAACTCTACCAGCTTTTGCCGCTCGGCGGCGCCGCCGTGTGCGGCAATATCACTGAAGTCAAAAAACCCGGCGATGGCGGCGCCAGCAATTTTAATGACCGTTTCAAGAGCCGGCAGGCGGGCGCTTTTCAAAGCCCCCGGCGGGCAATCATCAATTTCTGGCGCCAGCTCACCGACCATGGCGACATAGTCGCTGGACTTAAAAGCCGCTGCCAAAATCAGGGCTTTGCAGCCAACCTTGTTTAACGCGTATTCTAATTCCGAGACACGATAGGCAGGGTTGATGTTGACCAGGATAAGACCTGCTTTGGCGGTGGCATATTGTGTCACCAACCATTCCGCATTATTCGGCGACCAAATCCCGATGCGGTCACCAGGTTGCAAACCAAGACCTAAGAGACCGGCGGCAACAGCGTCAACTTCACGTTGCAGGTCACGATATGTCCAACGAATGTTTTGATGGCGGACAATCAAAGCATCACGATCCGCCCACTTGGTTGCGGCATTATCGAAATTCACACCGATGGTTTGCCCTAAAAGCAAACGGTCGCTGGCACCATGCGCATAACTTTGGGTAAACATGTTCATCCCTGCTCTAATACGTATTTTCTATATTTTAGCCATAAAGCTAGCGGCCTGCGCAGATTTTACAAAGCTTCAAATCCCATTGCGATGACAATTTACACATCACAATCGGCCTTGGTCGGCCGCACCGCCACGGCAGATAATATTGGCGCGGTGATGGGTGTTTACGGCGCTTTGCGCAATCTTGGCAAAATTACCGGACCGATCATCATCGGTGGTGTGCTCGAAAGCGGCGCCCTAGGCTTTTTGACCCTGTTCCAATTCCTGACGGTTTTTTGCTGATTGTCGCCGTCGTATATGCCGCCCGGCGGCGTTAAACCTGCAGCACGATTTTGCCGAAATGCTGTTGACTTTGCATGGCATGGAATGCTGCCGGGGCGGCATCAAACGCAAACTGCTGATCAAGCACCGGCTTGATGGCATGATGCTCGATAGCGCGGTTCATATCCTCAAACATCCGCCGCGAGCCAACATAAATACCTTGCAAATGGATTGACTTCCGCATCACCCGCGCCGGATTAAAATCACCTTGCGAGAGCACCCCGATCATGCCGACCGTGCCGCCCACGCGGGTTGCTTCAACCGACCGCGAAACCGTCCCCGGGCCGCCCACCTCAACAGTGACGTCAACCCCGACACCTGCCGTTAACGCCTGCACGGCTTGGTCCCAGTCAGGGGTGGTTTTATAGTTGATCAGATGATGGGCGCCCATGGCTTTGGCACGGGCAAGTTTGTCATCGGCTGAGGAAGTGATGAACACTTCGGCGCCGGCGGCGACGGCAAATTGCAGAGCGAAAATGGACACCCCACCGGTGCCCAGCAGCAATACCCGATCACCGGCTTTAATCGGGTTAACTTCAAACAGCGCATGCCATGCGGTCAAGGCGGCGCATGGCAATGTTGCCGCTTCAGCGGCGGAATAGCCTTTCGGCATCGCCACCACGCCATCGGCACTTAAAATGACCTCTTCACTTAAAACCCCATCGAGGGCGCCGCCAAGGGCGCTATCCATCGCGGCCTGCGTGATCACGCCATCGCTCCAGGCGCGGAAAAAACACGAGGCAACCTGATCGCCTTCACGCCACCCCGTCACCCCCGCGCCAACGGCTGTGATGGTCCCGGCACCGTCGGAATTTGGCACCCTTGGATAGGGCAGATTGCGCCCACCCGGATCTTTGACCGTCATCAGGTCACGATAATTTAACGATGATGCGGCAAGCCGGGCGCGCACTTCGCCGGGGCCCGGTTCAGGCGTTGGAATATCAGCCAAATGCAGGGCATCAATGCCGCCATCGGAAACAATTTGCCACGCTTTCATACTTCATCCCTCTTAATGCCCAGGCGACCAAATTCGCCTATTCTTTGTGCCAAGACGCACACTCAATCCATTTAACAGACCACCTTGTGGCCAGCTGCGCCAAGCTGGCCGGTGGTCAAGCTGCCCACACGTCACCTAAAAACCGTAACCAGTTTTCGCCCAAAACCCGGCGGATCCGGGTTTCCTGCCAACCGGCATGTTCCATGGCCGGGATGAAGTTACCGAACTCACCCATGCTGGCAAGTCCCTTCGGCATTGGCGGCACCGCTTTAAAGGGCGGGGTCGTTGGCCGACCGGTCCCTTTGTCGAGCGTCAAATAATCGTAAAACGCAACATCTTGATCCTGCACCCAATCGGTGCCAATGCCGACACTTTCCTCGCCAATCAGGTTAATCAAGTAATCCATCGCGGCAACGCAATCATCAATGGTGGTGTCATCGCCTTTCGGCAAAAACGGCGTATAGCTGGCAAAGCCGACAAACCCGCCGCGATCGGCAACGGCCCGCAGTTGCGCGTCGGTCTTATTGCGAGCGTGTTCTTTCAGCATCGGGCAGCAATGAGTATAGGCCACAGGCATTTTAGAATGCGCAATCGCCTCGGCAGACGTGACCGGTCCCACATGCGAGAGGTCGATTAAGATGCCAAGCTGGTTCATTTCATCAATCGCATGGCGGCCAAAATCCGACAGCCCGCTATCGCGGCTTTCCCAGCATCCCGAACCGATGAGGTTTTGCGTATTATAGGTCAACTGCATGACCCGCACCCCTAAGGCGTGGAAAAGACGCAGATTGCCGATGTCATTGTCGATGGCGCTGGTATTCTGCCAACCTAAAATAATACCAACCTTGCCGGCCGCCTTGGCGGCATGGATATCGGCAATGGTGTGCACCGGCATGATCAAATCGCCATGGCTTTCAAACCATGCCAACCACTGCGAAACATTCGCCATGGTTTGACGAAAATCATGCCAAACCGAGCAGGTGCAATTGACCGCCGTGATTCCACCTTTCGCCATGTCTTCAAAAAGTGCTCGCGAGAATTTAGCAATCACCAGACCATCAATTATGATCGCATCATCATATTTCGACATTTATCCGCTCCCCGTAGCCCGCCACTGCCCAGACAAATAAGATTAAAGACCAGATTCGGCGCTTTGAGAAGCATCGCTGTGCTTGACAAGCAGGATTGTGCGGCGTCCGATAGGTTTCTGACGGACGTTCGGAACTTTCGTTCGGAGCGAGATTCATTTTCAAAGGGGCGAGATATGAGCGACCAGGCGCGCGATCAATGTGATTTATTATTCGCTGGCGGCGAGGTAATTGATGGCAGTGGCAGCCGCCGCCAACGGGCCGATGTCGCCGTTACCGATGACCGTATCGTCGCCATTGGCGATCTTGCCGATTGGCATGCCGGCCGCAAAATTGATGTCACCGGCAAGGTTGTGGCGCCAGGCTTCATTGATGTGCACACCCATGATGACTACGCACTTTTAGCAAAGCCCGACATGGATATGAAAGTTAGCCAAGGGGTGACCAGCGTTGTGGTCGGCAATTGTGGCTTTTCCTTGGCACCATTGAGCTTCACCGAAATGCAGCCTGGCCTGGCCTTACTTGGAGATGAAGAAGCTTTTCGCTTTCCGACGGTAAGCACCTTCATTGGTGCCGTCGACGACGCCCCGCCCGCCCTCAACGCGGTCTTCTTGGTTGGTCATTCAACGCTGCGTTTTGGGGCCTTGGATCGAACCGACCGGGCGGCGACGGCTGATGAAATCAAAGTGATGCGTGATCGCCTGGAAGAAGGTTTAAAAGCCGGGGCAACGGGCCTGTCGACAGGTTTGTTCTATGACCCGGCACGCGAAGCACCAACATCGGAAGTGATCGAAATTGGCAAAGTGTTGCAGGATTATGGTGCCCGCTATGTTACCCATATGCGCGATGAAGCAGAAGGGGTGATGGACAGTTTAGAGGAAACATTCACCATTGGCCGTGAATGCCATAGCCGCGCGATTGTTTCACATCACAAGGTGATGGGTGGTCAAAATGGTGGCCGCAGCATTGAAACACTGGCCTGTATTGACCACCATTGCCAACATCAACCAATCGGCTTCGATGTCTATCCCTATGCGGCGGGATCGACCATCTTGAAGGCCGATATGTTGGCCAACTCCACGCGGGTGCTGATCACATGGTCACAAGCCACACCGGAGGCGGGGGGCCGTGATCTCACTGATATCGCCGCTGAAATGGGCTGTGATATTTATGACGCCGCCGAACGCCTGCAACCGGCAGGAGCGATTTATTTCTCCATGGATGAAGCTGATGTGCAGCGGATCTTATCGCATCCAAACGCCATGATCGGGTCTGACGGCTTACCTTTTGACGCGCATCCACATCCCAGACTTTGGGGCACCTTCCCACGGGTGCTGGGACATTATTCACGTGACCTTGGCTTGTTCTCTTTAGAGGAAGCTGTCCGCCGCATGACCAGTTTATCGGCGGCACAATTTGACATGGTCGACCGCGGCACGCTGAAAACCGGTTACTTTGCCGATATCACCGTTTTTGATCCGGCAACGGTGATCGATACCGCCAGCTTTGAAAAACCAATTCAAGCCGCTGCCGGCATCGCCCATGTGTTTGTCAATGGCCGCGAGGTGTGGGCCCATGGCCAAGGCACCGGCAACCGACCTGGCCGAGCCTTGCGTCATGGCCATGCGGTGGCGGCTTAAACCGCCACCGCCGGAATTTCGGTATCGAGCCACTTGGCAATATTGGCAAGCCGCCAATCGCCATGCGCGGGACCAATAAGTTGCACCCCCAACGGCATCTGCTGAGCTGCCATTTTTGGGATGGTAATCGCTGGCACACCGAGGGCGGAGGTTGCGGCATTGAAACTTGGATCACCTGTTTTATAGGCGAATTCAGGTTCCCCTGAATCGGCCAGAAAATCCATCGCCGGAGCGATGCCAACACTTGATAAGCTGATCAAAGCATCCCCAAAGGCGGCAATCCCAGCAATTGATTGGCGCATTTGTTGGCGTTCCGATAGGGCCAGCCGATAATCATCCAGAGTCAAACTTTCAGCCATATCAAGCCAGATCGCCAAATCATCGCTCAACAAGCCGGTTTCTTGATATTGCCGCAGCACCCAGCGCAGCTCAAACGAGCAGATCACCCGGCAAAGCCGTACCGCATCACTGATCTTGACTTCAAACTCATCAATTAATTGGCTGCTGGCGCGGGTGATCACCTCGACACCGGCGGCTTTGATGAGATCGATCATTTTTTGAAACGCCGCACGGGTGCCGTCATCACATTTCGCCCAACCTTCGGTTTCCACGAAAATCAGCCGCTCCGGCCGCAGCGGCGGCCCTAAGGTGGCCGCACCAAATAGCCCCGGATAACCTGGATCACCGCCTGCCCGGGTGGCAATTTCACTGGCAACCGCCCACATATCTTGGAGGGACGCTGCGTGCACACCAAGATGCAATTGGCTGAGGCCTAAACCCTCACCCATATGCAAGGCGCCAAGGGTTGGTTTGATGGCGTAATTGCCGCAGAATGCCGCCGGTCGAATGATCGAACCGACGACCTGATTGCCAAGTGCCGCCGGCACCATGCCGGCCCCAACGACCGCTGAGCTGCCGCTGGAGGAGCCCCCTGGCGTCAGCGATGTATCAAATGGATTGCGGGTTTCCCCCGGCTTCACAAAGGCAAATTCTGTGGTCACGGTTTTCCCCATGATCAGCGCCCCAGCGCGGCGTAAAGCATCAACCGACGCCGAATCAAAACCGGTTTCACGGTCTTTAAAAATCGGGCTGCCCATTTCGGTTGGCATATCGCGGGTCTGGATCACATCTTTTACGGCGATCGGCATGCCGTCCACCGCCGAAATAGGCTTGCCCGCCGCATACCGTTGATCTGCTTCGCTGGCGGCCTTTTTCGCAGCCTCAAAATTGGTGTTGACCCAGGCCTGCACCTCCGGCTCGCGGGTGGCAATGGTTTGCAAACAGCGTGCAAGATATTGTGATGGACTGTCATCACCGCTGAGAAAAGCCGCGCGTTGATCTTGAAAACGATTCAGCGCGTGGTCAGGATGATAAAAACGATCGGCGGTCATATGGCGCCCCTATGCGGTTTGATGAAAATCAAAATTTTGCGAAAATACGCGTGGAAAGCCTTTAATTGCAGGGCTTTTCAGCGGAATATGCAAGGCTTTTTTCTAACCGCCGGCGGCGAGCATGCCAAAGCCTTGCTGGCGTCCCCGGATGCGATACATATTCTCATAAGCGCGGCAAAGCGCGTTTTGCACTGCCGCATGACAGCGCTATACTTTTCATCTTAGGTTCACATTTTTGGTCACCCTAGGCCGACCGCGTAAAAGGATTACCGATGACCGTTCTGACCCGTCGTGCTTGGGTGCCGTCGCCAAGTGAGGATCAAGTGCAAAACGTCGCCACCGTCACCAATGCTGCGGCATCGCCGCTGGTTGCCGACAAGATTGCAGCTTTGATTGACCGCAACACCGCGATTCATGACCTTGAATGTTTTAATCTCAACCCCGCAGCTAATGTGATGAATCCTGCCGCCGAAAGCGCCTTAGCACGCGGCCTTGGGAGTCGCCCTTCGCTTGGATATCCGGGCGATAAATATGAGATGGGCCTGGAGGCCATTGAAGAGATTGAAATTATCACCGCCGCATTGGCCGCGGAGATTTTTAAAGCCGGTTTTGCGGAAATTCGGGTCGGCTCCGGCGCGTTGGCCAATCTGTATAGCTTCATGGCCCTTTGCCGACCAGGTGACACCATTATCGCACCGCCTGCCAGTATTGGCGGGCATGTGACCCATCATGATGCCGGTTGCGCCGGCCTATATGGTTTGAACGTTGTCCCGGCACCGGTTAACAGCGATGGTTTTACGGTTGATTTACAAGCCCTTCGGGCCCAAGCGCTGCGCCTGCAGCCCCGCCTGATCACCATTGGCGGTAGCTTGAACTTATTTCCCCATCCGGTTGCCGACATCCGCCGTATTGCCGATGAAGTTGGTGCTTATGTGCTTTTTGATGCAGCCCATCAATGTGGCTTGATTGCCGGTGGTGTCTGGGACAACCCGCTTGATCTTGGCGCACATTTAATGACCATGAGCACCTATAAAAGCCTTGGCGGGCCGGCCGGCGGTCTGATTGTCAGCAATGAAGCCACAATTGCCGAAAAGCTTGATACCATCGCCTTTCCCGGCATGACCGCAAATTTTGATGCCGCCAAATCAGCGGCTTTGGCGCTGACATTGCTTGATTGGCGTGACTGCGGCGCCGCCTATGCCGAGGCCATGGTGGCGGTTTCAAAGGCTTTGGCCGAGGCTCTTTTGGCCGAAGACATGCCGGTTTTCGCAACCGATCGCGGGATCACCCAATCACATCAATTTGCCCTCGATGCACGGCGCTTTGGCGGCGGCCATAACGCTGCCCTGAAATTGCGCCAAGCAGGCTTTTTAACCTCCGGCATCGGCTTGCCCTTAGCGGCAGTGCCGGGGGATATGAAAGGCCTGCGCTTGGGCACACCGGAAATTGTCCGCCGCGGCGTTGGTTGTGCGGATGTTGGCGAAATCGCCACGCTTTTCGCCGCTGCGCTGAAGGCCAATGACCCGGCCCGGCTGGCCCCTGAGACGGCAGCCCTGAGAGCGCGCTTCCAAGGTCTGCATTTTATCCGTTGAAGCGATCATAAAAGCTGCCAATGATGGCGCGTCCTGCAGTCAAGAAAGAGGTTTTCCAATGGTCAAGATTAACCCCGATCGCCTGTTATCCGATCTGCGTACCTTGCGCACGTTCGGCACCTATAAAACCGGCGTCCACCGGCCCACCTATTCCGATATCGATATGCAATCACGGCGCTGGCTGGTTGAGCGGATGACTGACGCAAGCTTGACGGCAACGATTGACGGCATCGGCAATGTGATTGGCCGCAGCCCTGCCCCCGGGCCAAAGCTGCTGCTTGGCTCACATGTGGAAACCCAGCCACATGGCGGCTGGCTTGATGGTGCCATGGGTGTAATCTTTGCCATTGAAATGGCGCGTGCCGTTGCCGAAGATCCGGCTTTGCAGGACTGCGGCGTCGATGCCGCCGCTTGGGCCGATGAAGAAGGTCATTACATGTCATTCATCGGCAGCCGCTCGTTCATCGGCGATGTCACCGAAGCCGAGATTGACGGCGTTGAAAGTAAGCATGATGGCACCCCACTGCGCGATGCATTAGCAAGCGCCGGACTGGCCGGCTTGCCGCGCGCGGTTCTCGAGGCGGACCGCTATTTGGGCTTCCTCGAGGCGCATATTGAGCAGGGTCCAACCTTAGAAAGCATGGCGCAAAAAATTGGCGTCGTGACCAGTATTGTCGGCACCTGGCAATATGAGATTATCGCTGAAGGCATTCAAAACCACGCCGGCACAACGGCAATGTCGCTGCGCCGCGATGCTGGCCGCGCATTGATCAAATTGGCCCATGCGATTGACCAGCACTTCCCCGAAATCGCGGCCGAGCGGTCGGTTTGGACGGTCGGGGATCTGCGTTTAGAGCCAGGGGCACCGGCGATCGTTCCCGGGCGGGCCCGCATGTTGTTCCAATTCCGCGACGCAGACCCCCGGCAACTGGCCCGCTTTGCCGCCGCTTTTGATGATTTGGTTGCCGCCGTCGCTGCCGATGATCCATGCAGCATTACGGCCAAACAGCTATCTGCCAGCACCCCATCACTGATGCATCCGGGGTTTCAAGACGCGCTTTCGGCAGCCGCCGAACAGCATGTACCCGGCTTGCATCAGCGGATGCCAAGCGGCGCCGGCCATGATGCCCAGATTTTAGCCAATGTTATGCCGGCGGGGATGATGTTTATCCCCAGCATTGGCGGAATCAGCCATCATTGGAGCGAAGACAGTGACGAGGCCGACATCGTCATTGGCGGCCAGGTTTTGGCCACCGCCGTGGGTGACATCCTTGCCAAGGGCCGCGCATAAGCAGGTCAGATTTTCTCAAATCGAATATCTTGGGCCCCTTGCCAAAGCGTCATTGGCCCAAGTTCCGGCAACTGTTCAAGACCTTCGGTAATGGTCAAAAACGGATTTCCTGCCAATTGTCCTGCCTTGCTGGCAAAACACGTTGGTCCATAGGACAGCAGGATTTCAGTTTCGCTGACACCCCCCGGGTAAAGGATAATTTCGCCTGGTGCCGGATGGCTGGTCGCATCCTCAAAACCAACGCCAAAATCAAGATCACCCAGCGGAATCCAAACCGCCTCGCCGCTCCAGCGGACATGCACAATCTTGCTGACAAACGGCATTGCCGCCTCGAAGGCGGCGCACGTCGCCGGTGTCCGTTCGCGCTCAAGACGGGCTTTAAAGGTAAATGGTCCGGCGGTGATCAAGACATGCGACATCGGCTTTTCCCTGCAACAAAAAATTCCCGCGAACTATAGGCCGACAGATCCCTCAGGGCGAGCGAAAGCGCGGCGGCTCAACCAGACTTTTTAGCCCGCTTTAATTCCGCCCGATCAATCCGCCGGTTCCACGGCAACCAAACCGAAAAAGCAAGCGAAGCAAGCGATGGCACAGCCACCGGGTCTGCTTTGGTCACCGGCACCGGCAGGGGCATATTCGCGGTTCCCGCCAGCCAGCCCGCTAAGCGCCGACCAAGAGCCGTGGTCATTGCCATGCCACGGCCATTGCAGGCAATTGCAGACCAGCCGTTGTCGCCAAATTGCATCAGCCGCGGCATGAAATCGGTAGCCGCGCCCAGGCGGCCTTGCCAAATATATTCCGCCGTCACGGCCGGTAATTGCGGCAACATCTGTTGCAGCCGCTGCAAGTGATAGCTTGCACCACGGGCCGTCGCACCAAATGGCGACGCCAGCAACCCGCCCGTCACCAAGCGGTTGTCAACGGTCCAACGAAAGGCGACTAATTCTTTGCGGATGTCTGCTGATGCCCGATCATTTGGGAGGATTGTTTTCCGTAACTCCGGGTCAAGCGGCGGGGTTGCGACCTGGAATAAGGTAATCGGAATTTGGGTCCCTTCAGCTTTGGCCTCCAGCTTGTCGCCGGTGGTATTGGTTGTCAGCAAGAGGCGCTTGGCGATGAGCGTACCACCATCACAGTTTATCTGCCAGCGGTCACCGCGCCGGCTGATTGTGCGGGCGCGGCTGCGGCAAAACACTTTGGCGCCGGTTTTAATTGCCGCAGCGGCCAAACCGCGGCAATAGGCCAAGGGATTAAGGTGCCCGCCGGTGGGGTCAAAAAATGCCCCGTGATAAACTTCCGAGCCTGTTTCAGCCACCGCCTGATCCCGTGAGAGCGCTTCAACTGGCCGTCCCAAGGCCTGCCACTGGGCCACGCGGTCAGCTAACCATGGCTGTTTTTCAGGGGTATGGATTGGCTGGATCCAGCCATTTTGTCGGGCCTGACAGTCAATTTTATGGTCCCGAATGATGTTGAAAACCAGCTCAGCACCGCTGCCGACCGTCTCACAAATCAGCTGTCCATGGGTTGCTCCAAGATTTTGCCGCATGACGGCAGGGTCCAGGCCGGTGATCAAATTTGGCACAACGAAACCGGTATTTCGCCCGGAAGCTCCAAAACCAGGCTCATCGGCTTCCAGCAATACCGTCTCAACCCCTGCTTCGGCCAAATGTAAGGCCGTTGAAAACCCGAGGTAACCGCCACCAACAACAGCAACATCTGTTTCAATGTCGCCACTTAGCGACGACATCGGCGGTGCTGCAGGGGCCATTGCATGCCAGAGCGAGGCTTGAAATGACAGCGAGGGATGCGGCGCTTTGGCAAGCCGTTCCCAAAGGTTCGGGCGGTAACCCTCATGTGCAATTGGCATGGCCAACTCCGTCAAAGGCAATTGCGCAAGTCTACCTGAAAAACCGGTCGCCGTCGCTGGTATGATGATCGCATATCAGGAAGCGCGGCAATGGGCGCATCGACCGCGCAGCTCAACGATTGATTTATGCACCGAAAAAGCGGCTTGCTCCGCAACAGCTTGAAAACGATCACCAACGCCGCCATCGCGGATTTCGGTCACCTGGCTACAGTCCGAGCAAATTGCAAAAATCATTGTTTCCCGGCTGCCGCAATCAGGCAGTTGGCAAACAACAAAAGCATTGATGCTTTCCAGCCGATGGACCATGCCATCGGCGACCAGCTTATCAAGGGCGCGGTAAACCTGCGGCGGCGCGCGCATCCCGCGATCGCGCAATTGGTCTAAAATGGCATAGGCAGTCAGGGGGCCTTTGGCGTCGGCCAAGGCTTCCAGGACCAAGCTTTGATTTCGAGTCAACGCGGTGTCGCGCTGAGTGCTGACGATCATGTTTCACTCTCCCTTGGGCGACCTTACCGCCGCCTGCCGACGGCCAAGCGGTGTCATACTTAACATGAATAAGACCAAACCTGCGACGACAATGCTAGGCCCGGTTGGGGTGTCCCAATGCAGCGAGCCAAACAATCCACCGAAAACCGACAGAATGCCGATCGCCACGGCAAGCAGCGCCATTTGCTCGGGACCGGCGGCAAATCGCCGGGCCGTCACCGCCGGCATGATCAGTAATGCCGTGATTAACAGCACCCCGACGATCTTCATCGCCATGGCAATGACCAAAGCCATGAGGACCATGAAAATGATGTTAACACGCTCTGGCGCTAGGCCTTCGGCTGCCGCCAATTCAGGGCTGAGACTGGCGGCGAACAGGGGCCGCCAAATCCACGCTAAGACGCCAAGAACCAGGCCGCCGCCTAGATAGATCATGATCAGATCGTTAACGGATACGGCCAAGATATCACCTAGAAGCAAGGCCATTAAATCAATCCGCACCCAGGTCAGAAAGCTTAGCACAACAAGGCCCAACGCCAGCGCTGAATGGGCCATCAAACCAAGCAAGGAATCTGAGGAAACACTGCCGCGACGCTGCAACACCAACAGCGCACACGACACCGAGATCGCAACCACAAAGACACTGATGGTCAGATTGGCATCCAGCATGATTGCCAAGGCCACACCTAACACCGCTGCATGCGATAAGGTATCGCCAAAATAAGCTAACCGCCGCCAGACGATAATGCAGCCAAGGGGCCCGGCCACCAACGCCACACCAATGCCGGCAAGAAGCGCGCGGGTGAAAAAATCATCCAGCATCTTGATCCTTTCGTGGCCGTTCACCGGCCGGCCGGCCGGCAGCCAGCGGAGCGCTGTCGGATCGCACATGATCGGCCGGCGGCAGCGCACCATGGCTGCCGTCGTCCGGATGACAATGGTCGGTTATCGAGCCATCGGCATGCCGCACCCGCCCGTCCGGCATATGGGTATGGTCATGGTGATGTTGGTAGACGGCTAAGGATTGTGCCGAGCGAAGCCCGAACAAACGCTGATATTCATCGCTTGAGGCGACGGCCACCGGCGTGCCTTGGCAACAGATATGACCATTTAAACACAGCACCCGATCGGTCGCAGCCATCACCACATGCAGATCATGGGAGATCAACAAAACCCCGCAACCAACGTCCTCACGAATTTTTTGGATCAACTCATAAATCTCAATTTCGCCATTGAAGTCGACGTCTTGAACGGGCTCATCCAAAACCAATAGGTCCGGCTTACGGGCCATTGCCCGCGCCAACATAACACGCTGAAATTCACCGCCGGAGAGCGTGCAAACATCAGCTTGCCAAAGATGCGCGACACCTGTTGCCGTCATCGCCGCCGATACCGCATCTGCCGCCACCCGGCCGGTCAAGGTCATGAACCGATCAACCGTCAGCGGCAAGGTCCAGTCGATTGCAAGTTTTTGCGGCACATAGCCGACAACCAGGGCGTCACTTTGCGCCCGCGCGCCCTCATCAAGCGATAACAGACCTAAGGCCATTTTCGCGGTCGTTGACTTGCCCGAGCCATTCGGGCCAATCAAGGTTACAATCTCTCCTGGATGAACTTTTAAGTCGACACCACGCACCAGCCATTGCCGGCTACGCTGAACGCCGGCGTTGGTTAAACTGATTAATGCTTCACTTCGAGTTAACACAGTTGATCGACCCTAAAATCATCTTGCCAGACATTATCACACAGGTTAAGACACAGGGACATTATGTTATAACATAACTTGTGAGTCTTCCATGTCGAAAGCCGTCGCGTCTTTGTCTGCCTTACTGCTTTGCTTGTCTATTACATTGTCACCAAAAGCTAGCACAGCATCACCACAGGTTATTGTATCAATCAAGCCTATCCATTCGCTGGTTGCATCCGTGATGGCCGGCATTGCCGTGCCTGACATTATGATCGATGGTGCCAATTCGCCCCATGACTTTGCCTTAACACCGTCTCAGGCCAATAAACTGAGCAAAGCTGATTTGGTTTTTTGGGTTGGACCGGAACTTGAAACATCTTTATCAAAGCCGATCAAAACCATCGGTCAGCAGGCCCGCGCGATTGAGTTAATGGAAACCAAAGGGCTGCTGAAGGTTGACTTCAGAGAGGACGCCGACTTTGACGTCGCCGCCGGCAAAGCGACGGATCATGATGACCATAAGCACGGTCAAAAAGACGATCATGACGACCATAAGCACGGCCAAAAAGACGATCATGCCGACCACAAGCACGGCCAAAAAGACGATCACGACGACCATAAGCACGGTCAAAAAGACGATCATGATGACCACAAAGATGACCATAGAGCTGCCAGCGGTCACCACGACCATGCCCATCATGCCCATGGTGTCGATCCACATATCTGGCTTGACCCGGTCAATGCGCAGCTATTGGTAACGCGGATCGCTGCCGAATTGAGCCGTGCCGACCCTGCGAATAAAGCGCGTTATCAGGCCAATGCAGCGGTCACAAAGACCGGCCTTAAGCAATTGATTGGCCAGCTGAAAACGCTCATGGAACCGATTTCAAATCGCCGTTTCATCGCCTTCCATGATGCTTACTATTATTTTGAAAAGCGCTTTGCAGTGACGGCTGCCGGCACCGTCACGGTCAACCCTGAAATTATGCCTGGCCCGCGTCGCATCCGTCAGATCAAGGAGAAGATCAAGGCAGCCGGCGTCACCTGCATCTTTGCCGAACCACAATTTTCACCGCGTATTATGAAAGTCATCGCAGCGGAGTCTGAGGCGCAAACAGCCGTTCTTGACCCACTTGGGGCTGGCTTGACAGCGGGACCTGGGCTTTATGCGAAGCTTCTGACAAACATGGCAACGGCAATGAGCGACTGCCTAGCCAAGTAAGTCCCGAGGCTGCATTTGGGCCGTTAAATGCCCATATCGTTCAGGTTATAATCGCGGATGTCGGCGCGCGCGGCATCGGACCACTGGTAGTCTGCAGCGGCATCCGCCAATGGCTGATAGGTATACGAAGGTTCATCCGGATAGCGCTGTTGGCGGGCCGCGATGCCATACATGATCAGGCGGGAGCGATGGCGGATATAGGCATCATCGAATAAGGCAACCGGGTTATGAACGCCGCCACTGCGCACCCCCAGAACCGAACGCCGGCGATGAAAGCCCATGTTCAAGGTGACGCGCGGATTATCACTGGTATTGGCGAACGAGCCATGAATGGTTTGCCGATTGGTGATCGCCACATCACCAGGTCCACAAATTAACGGAACCGCTGCGGGCAGGCGATCGGAGCCGGCCGCCGCCACCATTGCTGCAATATCGTGTTTGCCGCCATGGTGTGATCCGGGTACCACCCATAAGCCATTGGCCGCATCACAGCCGTACACCTGCGCCATAAAATTAAAGCCATGAGTGCCCTCGTCTAGGTCAGGGGAGTCCCAATGCGTCCACGGATCTTGATGCCACGCAACCGAGCCGCCAAGACGTGGTTGCTTAACCCAAATAACCTCATTAAACGGCGTGAAATCGTCACCATTAATGGCGGCGGCAACCGCCAACAGATCAGGATGGCCATAGACTCGCAAATGGGCATCGCAATGTTGCAGCGGCCCATGGATCACCTGGACAACATATTCCGGGGCCCCGACCGGCGCCAACGGCTCCACCATTTTCGAGGGGTGTCGGCCGTTATTTGCGGCAGTACCGCCAAGCGGATCTGACAATGGTTTGACCCAATTAATGGATCGGGTTTCGCAGTCGGCATTGAATGCGGGGTTGCCGAAACGGTCCTCTTTAGCATCCGGCCCGACCGGCGCACGGGACAACAGATCCGCCAGCTCGGCCTCAATCTCGGTGCATTCTTCGGCGTCCAACACGCCTTCAAAAATATAAAAGCCATGGCGCCTGTAGGCATCCAAAATCGCCGCGTCCAAACGGCCGTCCTGATCGAAGCGGATCGGGCCGCGGTTATCCATCGCCAAAGCACGCGCCGTGCCGTCCGCCCGGTAGGCAATCATTGCGGCTTCATCATCGCCATAGTCAGCTGCGCCAACCGCCGGCGTATTTAAATCAAGGTTCTGCATACAACCTCCCAGCTTGGTCTTTTTTCTCACCGGCGCGTTAACCGCCCGGTATGCTTGCCAAGGCTAGCAATCTTCGCAGCGCCTATTCAAACAATTTATCCACGCCCAAGGTCGGCAAGCACTGCATAAGCGCCCGCCACAGCCGGCAGAATGTCGGCAAAAATCCCTGCTCAACCGCCAGGCTCAGGCGTTAGCCCGGCTTTTCGGCATGGCTTAAAACTTCCCACTCGATGTTATCGTCATCATAGAAATAGAATGGCCGTCCCGGCGCATAGGGCTCAACCGTTCGCACGGTAAAGCCGGCGTCTTCGACCCGCGCCTGCATCTCCTCAAGGTTCTCAACAACCACCCCAACATGGTTTAGGCCGCCGTGGCTGGTATAGGAATTTGATGCTTTGCGGGTGTCCCCTGGAGGCGCATACAGCGCGATATAGTTATTGTCGGACCCACATGGGCGGACCAACCGGCGTCAATCGATTCCCCTTGCCAGCGGATCTGCCAATCAAACAGCCGACAAAGCATGCGAGCGGTTTTTGTTACGTCGGAAACGATCATATTGAGATGTTCCAAACGTCCTTGCTGCATTGGTTTTCTCCCTTTTTTCTGTGTTTTTAGGGTTTATCCTCGGCCAGGTTAATTCCTCAACCTAACTTGAGGTCAAGGTTTTTTTGGAGACCCTGATGCTGGCATCTGATTTTTTATCTATCGGTCAATTGGCGGGCCGGGTTGGCGTTTCGGTCTCGGCAATTCGATTTTATGAGAGCCGCGGCCTGATTACCTCCGAGCGCAATCGCGGCGGGCAGCGGCGCTTTCGCCGATCGGACATCCGCCGTCTCGCGTTTATCCAAATTACCCAGGGTTTGGGTTTCACCATCGCCGAAATTGCTGATGTCTTGGCAAGCCTGCCGGAGAACCGCACTCCCAATAAAGCGGACTGGTCGCGCATCAGCAAGAACATCCAAATCGCCCTTGACGAGCGAATTACTGAGCTTCAGCGGCTGCAAACGAAACTCGATGGCTGCATCGGTTGTGGCTGCTTATCGCTTCAAGTGTGTAACTTGTACCATCCACAGGATAAGGCCGCAACCGAGGGCGCCGGGCCACGGTATTTGATCGCCGAGCCGCCAAGATAACGGCCGGCACCACAGCGGCAGTCGTTGGCGAAATTAGCGCCGGGATGCTGTGATACACTCGGCCCAAGGAACGTAAGCGGCGCCAGCGGCATTGACCGCGCAAAGCTGCGGCCAGGCCACCGCGCCACAGTCTTAGGCTTGATCGATGATATCACCTGCAACCGCCGTATAATCTGCATCGGCAGCAAGTTTATCGGCACTATCGGCCCAGATCGTTCCAACCAAAGCGGTCACATTGGCCGGAGTCTCGGTTGCCGCTGCCAGCGCCATGGCGAGGCGAACGTCCTTGCGCATCAGCGCCGCACTGAAGCCGAAATCAAATGTCCCGGTGAGCACATGTGGCGGAAAGACAACTTCACTGATGAGCGAACGACCCGAACTGGCATTGACCACGTCAAATAAGATCTTTGGATCGACCCCGGCCTTTTTGGCCAACAGGGCGGCTTCGGCTGAAATCACCACATGACTTGCCGTCATGAGGTTATTGACTAGCTTCACCACATTACCTGCCCCGGAAGGGCCGATATGGATCAGCTTTGCCGACATTGCTTCTAGAACCGGCCGGGCACGCTCAAAGTCAGCTTCAGCACCGCCGACCATAATTGCCAAGCTGCCGCTATTGGCCCCGGTTGGGCCACCGGAAACAGGCGTGTCCAGGAAGCCGTGACCGGCCTCCGCCATAACCGACGCGAGCTGTTGGCTCATTGCCGGCTCCGAGGTGGTTGCATCCATCACCAGCATGCCGGCGCGATTTGATTCCATAATCCCGCCCGGTCCTGTCACCACGGCTTCCACATGGCGTGCTTCCGGCAAAGACAAAACGACTTGATCGGTCGCGATACAAACCGCAGCGATATTCTCAACAACTTGCGCGCCGAGTTTTTCCGCCGCCGCCCGGCGGTCCGGATCAAGATCGGTCCCGATAACCTCAAAACCTTCACGGATCAGGGTTTCGACCATGCCGATCCCCATTTGCCCCAAACCAATAACCCCAACCATGCTCATGACGTTTCTCTTTTCCTACTGAAATACATCCAAAAATGATCGCGGTTGCGTCATATGTGTCAATCACCCTGCCAGCACCGCGCCTGACAGTTGACCCTTCGCTCAGGTTAAAAGGAATGATCGCACTTGGGCAATCTCGTCAGCGCTGGTCAGACCAGGGCAATGGCCGATCCCGGGCATCGCATAAACCGCGCTTCGCGGCCCCGTCGCCCGCATCCTCTCGACCGTATCAGCTGACAACAGGATTGAGTCCACGCCCCAAATGGTCAAAACCGGAATATTAATCCGATCCCATTGCGCCCACATATCTGCATCGCTGGTGTCGCGGCCATAGATGATACGCGGATCATAATGCAACCGCCATTGGCCGTCTGCACTGCGCATCAGGCTATCGCGGGCAAACTTCATTGCCGCTTCCGGGGTGAACGGGCCAAAGGATTTTCGCGTCTCCAGGACAAATTCAATGGCTTCTTGATCGCTTGGGTAAACAGCCGCCGCTGCCGCCCGATTGGTATTTGCCGCCCGGCTGGCACCACTAATGAACGGGCCAATATCATTTAACACCAAGCGGCGGATAGGGGTTCGCGGCAAACTGGCAAGGCACATCCCCAAGATGCCGCCCATTGAGGTACCGACCCAATCGACACTGCTTACCCCACTGACCGCGATCAGGGACGCAAGAAGACTTTGGAAATACGGATAATTATAATCAGCCGGATCCGGCAACCAGTCACTGCCGCCGCGCCCCGGCATGTCGATCGCAAGAACCCGATATTCATCGGCCAGGGCCGCCGCCAAAGTATCAAAATCAAGACGGTTACGAGATAGGCCATGGACACAGATCAACACCTTGGGATTATCACCATCGCCCCATTCGCGATAACACAAGTTATGGAATCCACTATTGGCGACAAACGGCAGATAGCGGTCACGAAACGGCGGCGTGGTCACGGATTTATTCTCCACAACTGATCAGTGAGTCACATCTCGGGCCGTTAGCGAATACCGATCAGCGCCATCTGTCAACGCGGCAATCATCCAAAACACCGACAGCGCCTGTTTGTGCTTGTTGTTGGACAGGTGCCGACTAGGTTAAGCTCGAGGTCCGAGACAAGAAGGTCAAAGCATGACAAAGACAGTTGCCATTATTGGCGCCGGGATGGCCGGCATTGCCGCCGGCCGTCAGCTGCACGCGAACGGCTGGACGCCGACCCTATTTGACAAAAGCCGCGGTATCGGTGGCAGGCTCGCAACCCGCCGCAGCGATCATTGGCGCTTTGACCATGGCTGCCCGCATTTTATCGCCACTGATGATCGCTTCCAAGCGCTGCTTGATAGCTTGCATCATCGCCGCTCGCTGCATATTTGGGCAGCCGGTGGCAGCATCGGGCAACCTGGCATGAGCGGCGCCGCCCGTGCGGCTGCCGGCGATCTTACTGTGATCGGCCAAGCGGAAGTTACAGCCGTTAAAAAAACCTCCTGTGGCTGGCGGATCGCTGACCGAGACGGGGTGATTGAGGCCCCCGGCAACGGCGCCTTTTCAGCCCTGGTCTTGGCCCTGCCAAGCCCGCAAATCATGCCGATTTTAAAGACGGCGGATATCACCATCCCGGCCCTGCAAAACGTTGTTTACGCCCCCTGTTGGACGCTGATGTTGGGCTTCGAGACGGCACCGGACCTGGCCACACCGATGCAGCGATTTGACCACGGACCGCTTGAAAAAATCATTGATGAAACCGACAAGCCTGGGCGCGCCGGGACCGTCGTTGTGCATGCCGGCGCTGCCTGGTCACGGCAAAACTTAGAACGCGATAAAGAGGATATTGCCGCCGAGATGCTTGCGCTGTTTCAAGCGGCCAGCGGCCTTGGCACCGCTCCAAGCTATAAATCGGCGCATCGCTGGCGCTATGCCAATGTTGAGCGGTCGGCGGCTGTACCCTTTATCTGGGATGCCGCGCACAGTCTCGGTCTCGCCGGCGACTGGGCCAATGGCCCGGGAGTTGAAGCGGCCTTTTTAAGTGGCCATGATCTGGCCGCAGAAATGAGCGCTGCCGCAAATCTGTAAATGACGTAAAGAGGGAATTCAGAGATGCCAAAGCCTGTTTGTATCGTCACCGGGGTCGGCCCGGAAAAGGGCACCGGCGCCGAGATTGTCCGGCGCTTTTCCGAGGGCGGCTACCAGGTCGCAATGCTGGCGCGAAATGCCGATAATCTGAATTTTCTGGCCGAGAAATATACCGCTGCAAAGGCTTATCCCTGCGATGTTGGTGCGCTTGACAGCTTGGTCGCGACCATCGCTCAAATCAAAGCTGAGATGGGCGATCCGGTAGTTGTCATCCATAACGCCCTAAGATCGACACGGGGCAGCATTTTAGAAATGGATCCACTGGATCTGGAGCGTAATTTCAGGGTCAACACCACAACGCTTTTGTACCTGGCACGCGAAACATTGCCGGCCATGCAAGCTGCCGGCAAAGGCGCCATTTTGGTGACCGGTAACACCTCGGCGACACGTGGCAAATCGCACTGGGGCTTCTTTGCCTCAACCAAAGCGGCGCAGCGCATCCTTGCAGAATCGATGGCCCGTGAGTTTGGTCCACAGGGTATTCACGTGGCGTATTTCTTAATCGATGCCTCCATCGACACGCCCCGGACACGGCCGCTGCTGGCCGCCGATAAGCCGGATGATTTTTTTGCCAAACCATCGGCAATCGCCGATGAAATGTTTCATGTCGCCCATCAAGACCGCTCTACCTGGTCTTTTTTGGTGGAATTACGGCCCTTCGGCGAGGTTTGGTAACGGCCCCTGGATGCTGCCGGTCACGCCGCCTGCGGCGGCAAAGCACGGTTAATAATCGCCTCAAAATCAGTCCCCACCGGCAAACCGCCAAAGGCCATCAAACCATCCTCAAGCCGGGCTTGGCAAAATGCGTCCGCCGCCGCCGCTGAGGCGTGCCGAACCATCAATGTGGCTTGCAAAACAACCGCCATCTGTTCCGTCAGACGCCGCGCCCGTGCTTCTAAATGATGATGGTCGTCAAGCGCGGCACGTAATCGGTCGATCGCCCGATCAAGTGCCGGATGGCCACCGCGGGCCAATTCCAATTCATCAAACAGCGCCGTGACAGTTAACGGTTCACGCGCCATCGCCCGCAAGACATCGAGACACAACACATTGCCGCAGCCTTCCCAAATACTGTTGATCGGCGCCTCACGATATAACCGCGGCAAGACGGATTCTTCGATATAGCCGGAGCCGCCATGACATTCCATCGCTTCAAAAACATGCCCAGGCGCGCGTTTGGAATTCCAATATTTGGCAATGGCGGTCGCAATGCGGGCAAAAGCGGCGGCATGTGGATCGTCATCGGCCTGGTCCATGGCCCGTGCCACCCGTAGCCCAAGATACATTCCGGCCTCTGCCTCTAGCGCCAAATCTGCCAACACATTTGCCATTAACGGCTGATCCGACAGAGTCCGCTGAAAGGCGCGTCGATTGCGGGTCCAATGGGTTGCTTGCACCAAGCCTTGGCGCATTAATCCGGCCGATGCCATGGCGCAGTAAACCCGGTTACCTTGCACCATATCAATAATCGTGCGAATGCCGCGGCCTTCATTGCCAACCATCAGCCCCCAGGTATCCTGCATTTCAATTTCGCTTGAGGCATTGGATCGATTGCCGAGCTTATCTTTCAAACGCTGGATAAACAGTTGGTTGCGCTGCCCATCCGGGGTCCAGCGAGGGACCAAAAAACAGCTGATCCCACTGTCGGTCATGGCTAAAGTCAAAAACCCGTCGCACATCGGCGCCGAGCAAAAATATTTATGACCTGTCAGCAAATACGGTGCACCGATGCCACTGGCCGTGCCCAACGGCACCGCATGGGTCGAATTGCTGCGCACATCCGAGCCGCCCTGTTTTTCGGTCATGAACATGCCGATGGTGGCACCGGTTTTTTCGTCAACCGGAATATCGCGCGGATCATAGCTGGTCGATAATAAACGCGGAATCCAGGCCTCGGCGATTTCCGGCGTGCTGCGTAACGACGGGATCGCCGCATAGGTCATTGCCATCGGGCACATCACCCCGCCTTCGACCTGATTGAACATATAGGTCAAAGCAGCATGGCCAACCTGTGCCCCCGGGCCGGCGTGATGCCAGGCAAAACTTGCAACCTTGTGCTCGATCGCCAGCGCCATCAAATCATGGTAGGCAGGATGGTAGTCAACTTGATTAATGCGCATCCCATAACGGTCGTAGGCGTTAAGCTTCGGGCCGTGCCGGTTCGCTTGGTCAGCCTTATCAAAACTCGCTTCGCTGCCGACGGCGGCACCTAAAGCATTCAAATCCGCGCTCGCCCAACCGGCACCTTCACGGGCTACAGCGGCCATCAAAAGCGGGTCGTCTCGCCATAGATTTTGGTCGCCAATATGCGGCGGCATATTGATAACCTCATGGGTCGGTAACTGCGCGGCGGGCCGGCGTGGCTGCATGGCTGTCCCTCATTGAAAGGTTGATGTTGGCCTTTGGTCTTTGGGAACGATGCCGAATTCGGCCAAAATGAGCAATCATAATCGTTGGTTTTCAGCCACCGGTGGCGGCAAGCCGGTAGCCGCGCGATAGTATGCGATGCGATTGTTATTATCCACTTTCAACGCTAATGTAGCGACACCGTTTGAAGATCGGTCAGCAAGCCTTATGCTGATCGCCAACACCCAAGATGGCCGCAACGGCAGTGATGCTTGTGCCGCCCATTGCCCCGCGCAAGCAAGGGTATTAAACAACAGGAGGCCAAGATGGCTGTTCTTCGTCACACCTATACACCAGCCACCATTGCCGATGCCTTGATAGCCCGCTGGCAGCAGGTACCGCCGGCCATTGCCGGCGATTGTCTGAATCGTGAAAATTGCATGAATGGCCGCATCGCCCCAATCTCTGCCGGTCTCACCTTAACCGGTGTCGCCCGAACCGTGACCCCCATGGCAGGAGATAACGCGGCGATCCATGTGATGCTGGCATTGGCCGACCCGGGCGATATCATCGTGGTCGCCGGCGGCGGCAACCTCGACATCGCGTTGATGGGCGGGTTAATGATCGAAGCTGCAAAAGCTCGCGGCATCGGCGGCGTCATTGTTGACGGTGCGGTCCGCGACCTGGCCGAATTACGTGCCTCAGGCGTGCCCGTATTTGCCGCCGGCGCCTGCCCGCGCGGCCCCCATAAGGGCTTTGGTGGGCGCATTGACGGTGCTGCTGCCTGCGGTGATGTGGCCGTTCACGCCGGAGATTTAATTCTTGGTGATGATGACGGGGTTGCGGTTGTACCGCAGGCGCAGATCAGCAGCTTGATCGATGCCTGTGAGGCAAAAATGGCCGCCGAAGAAAAAGATCTGGTGAAAATTCGCAGCGGCGTGACCACCGTTGAGCTACAGGGCCTGGAAATCCCCAAAGCATTTTAAGCACGCGCCCTAATCGGCCGAACGGCTGCGGGAGAAAAATAAGGCACCAATGATCAGCGAACCACCCAGCATTTGACTGAGCGTTAGCCGCTCGCCCAACAGCAAAAAAGCGATGATGATCGTGATCAGCGGTTCCAGATTGCTGATCGCGGCACTGCGCACGGAACCAAGCCGCGCGATGGTTGCGTAAAGTGCCGTTAGCGCAATGACATAGGCAATCGCCGCGCCCACGACACCGCCCCAGCCAACTCTGCTGGCGGGCCATTGATGGTCGCCGACAATCAAGCCAAGGGTGATGTAGAAAATCCCCGCCCCCCAAATCGCACCCAAAGATAACGAGGTGCTGGGCAGGTATTGTGACATCCGGCGGCTGACCAAGTAACCAACGGCCACAGCCATGCCAGCCATCAGGGCCAGGCCCATACCGCGCGGATCAGCCTGCTCCCAACTCACCCCAAAAATTATTACCAAACCGCCGAAAGCCACTGCCAAACCAAGCGCCCGCCGGCCGGAAACGCGCTCATGGCCGGACAAGTGGGCGAGCACCGCAACCAGAATGGGGAAACAGAAAAAAATCAGTGTCGCCAATCCCACAGGGATATAACGCACCGAGGTCATGTAACCGAATGAACCGACAATCGTGACCATCGCCAGCGCCCCGACACCGCGCCAATGGCTGAACATCGGCCGGATTGGCCAGCGTAAGATCAGCGCCACCACCGTCATCGTCGATACCGCCACCACAAATCGCACGACCTGGAAGCTGAGCACGCCAATGCCGTCATCAAACGCCAAACGCGCCAGATTTGGGGCCGTCGCAAAGAACAGGATCATGATCAGGGCGAGCAGCAGACCAAGACGATCAACCGACGGCACGGCGGCGGGGGAAGTGGCCATGGGAACGATCCTCTGGTCGGCAAGTGCGGACAAAAATATTATCGGACCATCAACAGGCAGCAGTATGATGGCGGCGTTTGGCCGCCCGATCATCGCCGTGGGCCAGCACACGCGTGGCGGCGATGATAGCTGGTTTTCGGCAAACCGCCACCATGGCGTGTGGCCGCCGACGACACCGGCGTCGAAGCTTCGCCGCCAACAACTTGGGGCTATGGATCAGCCGCCGCAGCTGCCCGTTACCGGCGCGCCGATGGCGCCTTCTTTTTCGCCGCCGTTGCTTGCGGTTTCGCCGCCGCACGTGGTTTGGCGGGCGGTTTCGGCTTTGCGGCCTGCTCTAACGCCGCCAAGCGTGTCGCCAACGCTTCATTTTCGGCGCGTGCCTTTTCAGCCATCACCCGCACCGCCTCAAATTCTTCCCTGGTGACCAAGTCACGGTCGGTAAGAAAGCGCTCAAACTGCTGGCGCACCATTTGTTCGACTTCTTGGCGCATCCCGGTTGCGACTGAAACTGCGCCATTCGCCATTTTGGCAAGGTCATCGAAAAATCTATTTGAACTTTGCATTGTTCGTCCTCCAGATTGCCTCCTTGATATGCAACCTGCCGTTAAAAAAAACAATCCCCTTGGAAAATCAAATCTACCCAATGGATGCCGCTATATGCTTTGTCGGCGTGCAGCGATGGTGTAAAAATCAATCCGCAAAGACGGATAATTGCAGCAACCGTCGCAGGGGGAGACAGATATGATCGTGGTCACTGGTGGTGCGGGCTTCATTGGCTCAAATTTAGTTGCCGCCCTGGCAGCGGACGCGAGCCAAGGTGGCCCTGATGTTGTCGTTGTCGACCGTTTGGGGACGGATGATAAATGGCGCAATCTTGCCAAGCATGAAATCGCTGACCTGATTACCCCCGAGGAGCTGCTGCCGTTTCTTGATGCCCATCAAAAACAGATTCAGCTGATTTACCATCTGGGAGCGTCGTCATCGACCACGGAAACCGACGTTGACTTCATCATGGCACAAAATTTTCGCCTCTCGATGGACCTGTGGCAGTGGTGCAGCCGCAACCAAACACGCTTCATCTATGCCTCCTCGGCGGCCACCTATGGCGATGGCGACCAGGGTTTTGACGATGACAACGAATTGGCTGCCCTCGCGGCGCTTAAACCCTTAAACCCCTATGGCTGGTCAAAGCATTTGTTTGACCGCAGGGTGCTGCGGCTTAGCAGTCGCGGCAGCCAGCAAACCGCCACCCCGCCGCAATGGGCCGGGCTAAAGTTTTTCAATGTCTACGGCCCGAATGAATATCATAAGGCCGGGCAAAAGAGTGTGGTCGCCCATTTGCATCCGAAAATTGCCGCCGGCAAACCCGCCGTATTGTTCAAATCACACCGCAACGGCATCCCTGACGGCGGCCAAATGCGCGATTTCATTTGGGTCGGTGATTGTGTCGATGTGATGCTGTGGCTGCGCGATACGCCAACTGTCAGCGGCGTTTTCAATGTCGGAACCGGCAAAGCCCGCAGCTTTGCTGATCTTGCCAATGCCGTCTTTGCCGCCACCGGCTTGCCGCCGCAGATCGATTACATCGACACCCCCGAGGCGATCCGGGACAAATATCAATATTTCACCGAAGCCAGCATGACCCGGCTACGCAGCGCCGGCTACCCTGGTCAATTCACCACCTTAGAAGCCGGCGTCGAACGCTACGTCAGAGGTTTTTTAGGGGCCGATGATCCATATCTTTAAAACCAAGAGATCGTTGCCATGATGGCATTTCCCGCAATTGATCCGATCGCGGTCGAAATTGGTCCGTTTGCCATCCGCTGGTATGCCCTGGCCTATATCGTCGGCATCTTGCTGGGCTGGAAATATGCGGCCCGGCTCGCCGCAAACCTGCCGCAGCCGATCGCCAAACAGGTGTTTGATGATTTTGTGGTCTGGGCCACGCTGGGCATTGTGCTTGGTGGCCGGCTTGGCTATGTGATTTTTTATAACCCGCAATATTTTGCCGCTAACGCAATCGAAATTCTGATGGTTTGGCAAGGTGGCATGGCCTTTCATGGCGGTCTGATCGGTGTCGTCGTCGCAACCTGGATGTTTAGTCGCCGGCATCGGATAAGTTTTTTAAGGCTTGCCGACGTAGTCTGTGCGGCCGCGCCGATTGGATTATTTTTCGGGCGTATCGCGAATTTCATTAACGGCGAGTTATGGGGGCGCGTCAGCGATGTTCCCTGGGCCATGGTCTTCCCCCATGCAGGTGCCGTCGGCCGTCATCCCAGCCAACTTTATCAAGCCGCCTTGGAGGGCATTCTGCTTTTTGTGGTGCTGGCCATCGCCGCCCGGGTCCCGGCTATCCGGTGTCGACCCGGCGTCCTGGCGGGAGTTTTTTTCTCAGGCTATGGGATTGCCCGAAGCGGCGCCGAACTGTTCCGCGAACCTGATACCCATTTGGGGTTTTTGATCGGCGGGGCGACCATGGGGCAATTGCTGTCCGTGCCGATGATCCTTTTTGGGTTGGGATTGATCGCCATGGTTTGGCGAGGGCCACAACAGGTAACCGGCAAAGATGGCTAGCGCAGCGGCCGATTTGGCCGCTTTACTAAGCCGGCAAATCGCCTTGATGGGCCCCTTAAGTGTCGCTGATTACATGGCCAGCTGCCTCGGCCATCCTCAGTTTGGCTATTACATCACCCGCGATCCGCTTGGCCGGGCCGGCGATTTCACAACCGCCCCTGAGATCAGCCAAATGTTTGGCGAGTTAATCGGCCTATGGGCGGCGCAATGTTGGTTGCAAATGGGCAGCCCTGAAAAATTTGCTTTGGTGGAATTTGGTCCGGGTCGCGGTACCTTGGCCGCCGATGCCTTGCGTGCGGTCGATAAGGTGCCCGGATTTACCGCCGCCAAAAGGTTACATCTGGTGGAAACAAGTCCTGTTCTGCGGGCTCGACAAGCAGCCGCCTTGGCTGATGCCCAGCCTGTCTGGCACGATGAGCTAAGCACCGTGCCGGCGGGACCGGCTATTTTCATCGGCAATGAATTTCTTGACGCATTGCCGATCCAGCAGCTTATCCGGCAGGACGGGACATGGTTTGAGCGGTGCATTGATTGGGATGACAAAGCCGAACACTTCACCTGGTGCCGCACCGCTGCGGCCCCGGCGCTGGTGGACCAACTGCCTGCCGGTGGCCGTGATGGTGATATTGCCGAACTTGCGCCAGCGGCGGCGGCCATAGCAGCAAGTATCGCCGACCGGGCCATTGCCGGCCCGACCGCAGCGTTGTTTATCGACTATGGTTACGCTCGCAGCACTTTTGGCGATAGCTTTCAAGCGCTACAGAATCACAAACCTGTTGACCCGTTATCGGCACCGGGGCAGGCAGACCTGACCGCGCATGTGGATTTTGCCGCCGTCGCGCGGGCCGCCGGCAAGGCACAGGTGCACGGGCCCATTGACCAAGGCGCGTTTTTGCTCCGCCTTGGCATTCAGCAACGAGCCGCCCGCTTGATGGCCCAAAATCCCGGACAATCAAAGCTGATCGAAAAAGCCCAACAGCGCTTGATTGGAGCGACCGAAATGGGCATGTTATTTAAAGCGCTAGCGATTACATCGCCAGGTCTTGCGGTGCCCGCTGGATTTGAAAATGTGTAAACGTGGATAGGCGGATTTGATACAGCGGGAAAGCTTGTGATCCAGATTGATGACTTTCCAAGCAAAGCTATTCGCCATGCGTATTATGGCCGGCGCGGTGGTGTCAGTGGTGGTGATTATACATCCCTGAACTGCGGCTTTGGATCCGCTGATAGCGCCAGCAATGTGACCGCCAACCGAGCCCGGGCGATGGCCGCCCTGGATCTTGACGCCGGCAGTTTGTTTACCTGTCACCAAATCCATTCAACCACCGTTGCAACCTTAGACAGTCATCCGGGCGAAACCGAAATCCGTGCCGATGCGATGGTCACCAGCACCCCTGGATTGGCCTTAGGGATTTTAACTGCCGATTGTGCGCCATTGTTATTTGCCGACCCGATCGATGGTATCATTGGCGCTGCCCATGCCGGCTGGCGCGGCGCGCTTGGTGAAATTGCCGCCGCCACCGTTGATGCGATGATCGAACTCGGGGCCCGCAGTGACAATATCCATGCCGCCATCGGGCCTTGTATTGGCGTGCAATCCTATGAAGTCGGACCGGAATTTCCTGGCCCCTTTCTGGATCAAGCCGCGCGCAATGCAGTGTTCTTTGCGGCCGCTGCCCGCAGTGGTCACTTCATGTTTGATCTGGGCGGCTATCTTGCCGCACAGATGGATCGGTTGGGGCTGGCAGCAGTTCACCGCTTGGACTTTGATACCTGCAGTGATGAGGCGAATTTTTTTAGCTATCGGCGCTCGGTTTTAACGGGTAAAGCCGATTACGGCAGAGCGCTTGCAGTGATTGCCCTTGCCCCCCCGTTTGACCACAGCTGATCGCACACCCATGCCCTATCTTTACATCATGTTGTTTTTCACCCTGCTGTTTGGTTTGGCGACCTGTGTTCTGGTGGTCTAAGGCATATCTGCATCGGCCCATCGCGATACTGCTGATTTGCGGCTTTATCAGTGCCGGCCTGCTGAGCGGCTGCGGCACGCTGCCACAACCTTTTCGCCCTGCCGACGGCAGCAAGAGCCATAATCCATTTTTGATCGCCCCCGAGGCCGCAGGGGTGACGATCATGCCAATCATCGGCATCGATGCCGATCGAGGGCAGCGGATCGCCCTGCAAATGGCAACATTATTACAGCGCGCAGGCCTGCCTGCCGCCGTTGGCCGCAGCAATCCTGAAAGTCATCTTCTGACCGCTGCGGCGACGGTCCGTGCAGATGCGCAGACGGTTGAAATACGCTGGTTTCTGGATGCGCCAAGCGGCGAAAACAGGCTCCAGAAAACCGCCCTATGGCCGGCTGAAATTGATCCCCTGACAGCGCCGACAAACGCCCTGAACGCGCAATTAAATGCGATTGTAGCCGCCGTTGCGGCAGAGTTAAAAATACCGCCTGCCAGAAAACCGAAAGACGTCAGTTTCACCGTGTCGGCTGTGATCGGCGCACCGGCCGACGGCAATACCTATTTGCAGCAAGCCATGCAGATCCGCCTAAGGCGCGCCGGCTATCGGCTTCAAACAGATGATTTTGACGTTGATTACATTATTCTTGGCCACGTGACCGTCAGCAGCAGCAGCCCTGATGGCGAAACTATCGCGATCTCCTGGTCTTTGATGACGGCCGGTGGTGACCCGGTTGGACAGATCGAGCAAAGCAATAATGTCCCGGCCGGAACAGCCGCGCAATCGTGGCGGCGCATGGCCGGCGCGATCACCGATGCGGTCCTGCCTGCAGTGATCGCGCTGATCAAGAAAGCTGAATCTCAAAACTCATCATCGAAACGGCAATAGCGCTTGCGCAACCAACAACCAGATTGATACTAATACTGCGATATTAGTTGAGACGACGGAGAGCTGCGCGTGCGTCGCTTCCAGAAATGCAAGGGCGGACATGGATAACAACCGTATGAAGATTTTGGCCGGTAATTCGAACCGGCCACTCGCCAAGGCCATTGCCACCCATCTCAACAAACCGCTGGCGGAGGCGGATATTCGTCGCTTTGCGGATATGGAAATTTTTGTCGAGATTCAAGAAAATGTCCGTGGTGAGGATGTGTTCGTGGTGCAATCCACATCACATCCAGCAAATGATAATCTGATGGAGCTGTTGGTCACGCTGGATGCTTTAAAGCGGGGCTCGGCACGGCGCGTTACAGCGGTCATTCCATATTATGGCTATGCCCGTCAGGACCGGAAGTCTGGTCCCCGTACGCCGATTTCGGCAAAGCTGGTAGCCAATCTGATCACCAGCGCCGGTGCCGATCGGGTTTTGACCATTGATTTACACGCCGGCCAAATCCAAGGCTTTTTCGATATTCCCACCGATAACCTGTTCGCTGCGCCGGTTTTTTATGACGATATCAAAGCACGCTACAACGGCGATGAATTAATGATGGTCTCACCCGACGTTGGCGGCGTGGTCCGCGCCCGGGCACTGGCCCGCCGGCTTGACGCCGATCTGGCAATCATTGATAAGCGCCGCGAACGCGCCGGGGTGTCCGAAGTGATGAATATCATCGGTGATGTTGCCGGCCGGCGCTGCATTTTGGTCGATGACATCGTTGATTCCGGCGGCACGCTGTGCAATGCCGCCGAAGCTTTGACAGAAGCAGGCGCCGTATCGGTTGATGCCTATATCACCCATGGGGTGTTATCAGGCGGTGCCGTCGCGCGGGTTACCGCATCGCCGTTGGCCTCTTTGGTCACCACCGACAGTATTGAAGCAACCGAAGCTGTGTTAGCTGCGCATAACATTCGGCAAATCTCGGTTGCGCCCTTACTGGGGGAGGCTGTGCGCCGAATCAATGAGGAGCGATCGGTTTCGAGCTTGTTTAATTAGACCACAAACAAGCTGATTCAACCGCTCTGCCGAAATCACTAGCCTTTTGCCCGTAGAATCGGTAAAAACCCCGCGCTCGCTTCATTGGGCCCGATCCGGCACCCCTGGAGGCCGGTTGACCGATGGTCAGCGCTATCGCGGATGACCAAACACAAGGAGTAGTCGATGTCTGACATGATTAGTATTACTGCTGCGATGCGTGATGGGGTCGGTAAGGGGTCCGCCCGCGCCAATCGCCGCCAAGGCCTGGTGCCGGCCGTTATCTATGGTGACAAGAAAGCACCGATCTCAATCACGGTTGAAAGCCGGGGTTTAGAACGTATCTATCATCGTGGTGGATTTTTTACGAATATTTTCGAAATCGAAATTGACGGTAAAGCGCATCGTGTTCTGGCCCGTGATGCGCAATTACATCCGGTCAAAGACACCATCATGCATGTGGACTTTTTGCGAGTGTCGGCGAAGACTCGCGTCACCGTCGAAGTTCCGGTCACGTTCTTGAACGAGGCCACATGTCCCGGCATTAAAACCGGTGGCGTGTTGAACATTGTGCGCCGGGAAGTTGAATTAGTCTGTCCGGCCGATGCGATTCCGGAAACCATCGAACTTGATCTGGGCGCCGTGCAGGCGGGTGAAAGCGTTCACATTAGCGCGATTAGCTTGCCAAAAGGCATTACACCTGCGATCACCGATCGTGACTTCACCATCTGCTCAATTGCCAACCCAAGTGGCGGCGGTCAAAGTGAGACCGAAGAGACTGCAGATGAGGCTGCTGAGGGCGGCGGCGAGGAAGAGAGCTAAGGCGACAAGCCAAGAGTTTCTTGAACCACGAACCACAGGAGGGATTGCCATATGCTGTTATTTGTCGGCCTTGGCAATCCCGGCCTGAAATATGCCCATAATCGACATAACCTTGGCTTTATGGCCCTCAATGAGCTGGCCCGACGGTATCAATTCCCAGCCGCGCGGCAACGCTTCAAATCACATTTTCAAGAGGGTCAGATTGCCGGCCAACGCGTGCTGTTGCAAAAGCCCGAAACTTTCATGAATGAATCAGGCCGCGCCGTCGGTGAAGCCTTACGGTTTTTCAAACTTGCCGCCAGCGATGTAACGGTGTTTTACGACGACCTTGATTTGAAACCAGGGAAAGTCAAAATCAAATACGGTGGCGGGGCCGGCGGCCATAATGGCCTGCGAAGTCTGGACGCGCACATCGGCAGTGATTATCGGCGGGTGCGCATCGGCATCGGTCACCCCGGCAGTAAAGATGCCGTGCTTCGCTATGTGTTAGATGATTTTGCGAAAGTTGAGCAAGCCGGTTGGCTGGCAGATCTTATTCCCGGCATCGCCGGTGAGATCGAGGCATTGATTACCGGTGACGATGGTCGTTTTATGAGCCGGCTGGCACATATTGTTTTCCCGCCCCCGCTGAAGCCGCCAAAGAGCACTGCGCGCGGCACGGCAACGGTCCCGGCGGCAGCAACCAAAGCCGCAACCTCTAAAACGCCAGATACCGACACGGCATTAAGCGCGGCACTGGCCCGCGCCGGCCATCTTAATAAGCCAATCGACGAGGATTGAAATGGGATTCAAGCTAGGGATCGTGGGGTTACCTAACGTCGGTAAATCCACATTGTTTAACGCGTTGACGGCAACAGCTGCTGCGGAGGCGGCAAACTATCCGTTCTGCACGATTGAGCCGAATACCGGCCGTGTCGCCGTGCCTGATAAACGCTTAGACGTTTTAAGTGAGCTTGGGAAGTCCGCCAAAACCATCCCCACGCAGATTGAATTTGTCGATATCGCCGGCCTGGTGCGCGGTGCCAGCCAAGGCGAGGGATTAGGCAATCAGTTCTTGGCACATATCCGTGAAGTCGACGCCATCGCCTATGTGCTGCGGTGTTTTGAATCCGATGACATTACCCATGTCGAGGGCAATATTGACCCCATTCGGGACGCTGAAACAGTTGAAACTGAATTGATGTTGGCCGATCTGGAAAGCCTCGAGCGACGGGCCGATAGCGCGGCAAAAAAAGCCCGGGCAAAGGATAAAATCGCTTTGCAAGAAGCCCCTGTGATGGCTCGCATTCTGGCGGTGCTGCGCGACGGTCAACCGGCCCGGGTGATCACCGATTGGTCCCGTGAGGAGCGAATCATCGTCCGGCAGTTGCAATTGTTGACCACCAAGCCGGTGCTTTATGTTTGTAATGTTGACGAAGAAAGCGCTGCCAACGGCAACGCTTTGAGTGCCAAGGTTTTTGCCCAGGCCGCCGCCGAGGATACCGAGGCCGTGGTCATCTCGGCCGCCATTGAGGCTGAGATTTCCCAGCTTGGCTCGGTTGAGGAAAAGAATGAGTTTTTAGAAACCCTCGGGCTGGAGGAGGCGGGCCTAAACCGGCTGATTGCAGCTGGCTATCGGCTGCTGGATCTGATCACCTTTTTCACTGTTGGCCCCAAAGAGGCCCGCGCCTGGACTGTTCGCCGGGAGGCAACCGCGCCGCAAGCAGCAGGCGTCATCCATTCCGATTTTGAACGCGGCTTTATCCGGGCCGAGACCATTGCCTATGATGATTTTGAGCGCTTAGGCGGCGAGCAAGGCGCCAAGGATAGCGGTAAAATGCGCGTCGAAGGCGCAGAATATTTGGTCAAAGACGGGGATGTTTTTCATTTTCGATTCAATGTTTAAGCTTGCGACGCCAACTCATACGGAGGAATAAAATGTCAGAAATTTTGAAACTAACCGCCAGCGACGGCCATAAATTTGATGCCTATTTGGCGCAGCCGGCCGGAAAGCCGCGCGCCGGGGTAATTGTCATCCAAGAAATTTTTGGCGTGAACAGCCATATTCGCGGTGTCACCGATAGCTATGCCAAAGAAGGCTATCTGGCCATCGCACCGGCGCTTTTTGACCGTATCCGCCCGAATATCGAACTTGGCTATGAAGCAGAGGACGTTACCGCTGGTTTGGAGTTGAAAGGACAGGTTGCACCAGAACAAGCGGTTCTCGACCTGCAAGCTGCGGTCACGGCCGTCAATGCCGCAGGCAAGGTTGGCGTTGTTGGCTATTGCTGGGGCGGCTTGATGACCTGGTTGGCCGCAACCCGCGTCACCGGCATTGCTGCCGCATCATCCTATTACGGCGGCGGCACCGTTAATTACATTGATGAAACACCGCATTGTCCGGTCATGTTCCACTTTGGTGACCAGGACCACGCCATCCCCATGGAACAGGTTGAAACAATTCAGCAACGCCAACCTGATAGCGCCTTGCATGTTTATCCCGCAGGGCACGGTTTTAATTGCGATCAACGCGGTAGCTATGAAGAAGTATCGGCCCGTATCGCGCGCGACAGAACGCTGGACTTTTTCGCCAAAAACCTTGTATAGAGGATTTATATAGAGCGCGTTGTTGGAATCGGTTGACGGCGCTCTTACCCAAAAAGGGGATGTTATTTCTTCTTCATCGCACATGCCTCCCGCCTTCCGATGGCGCTCGCCGGCGGTCATTATTATTGCCGGTTGCCTGATTTCAATGATCGGTTTCGGGGTTAGATCCAGTTTTGGATTCTTCATGGAGCCAATATCATTTACCCATGGCTGGGGCCGAGATATCTTCAGCTTGGCGATGGCAATCCAGAATATTATGTGGGGTATCGGCGTCTTTGTCGCCGGTGCCATTGCCGATCGCCGGGGCCCTGTATTGGTGCTGATGTTTGGCTCATTGATCTATGCCGGCGGTGTCTTTGGCATGAGTATCGCCGACGCGCCACTGCTTCTGCAGCTGACTGGTGGTTTGATGACCGGCCTGGGTGTTGCCTTTACGGCTTTCTCATTGGTTATTGCGGTGATGGCGAAGGTTGTTAGCCCGGAGCGCCGGGCGCTTGTGCTGGGCCTGGGAACGGCCGCCGGATCTGCCGGACAGGTGATCTTCGCCCCCATTGCCCAGGGCTATATGCAAAACTATGGCTGGGCGGCAACGCTGGTCATGCTGGCCGGAATCGTGCTTGTGATTATTCCGCTTACCTGGTGCCTGCCACGCGGCCAAGTCGTCGACGATGCGGCCAATAAACAATCGTTAAAGGAAGCGCTATCGGAAGCCTTAGAGCATCGTGGCTTTATTTTGCTGACAATCGGGTTCTTTGTTTGCGGCTTCCATGTCGCTTTCATCAGCGTGCATCTACCGGCCTATGTGAACGATCTTGGGCTTGCCGCCGGCACGGCGGCAGCCGCCATATCAATCATTGGGTTTTGTAATATCGCCGGTGCTTTCGGCGCAGGTCTATATGGCCAGCGTTATTCCATGAAGAACGGCTTGAGCATGCTTTATTTCTTACGTGCCGTCGCCATCCTTGGCCTGCTTCTGGCGCCCAAGACTGAGATCACGATTATGGTTTTTTCCGTCGCCATGGGCTTTCTTTGGCTCTCAACCGTGCCTTTGACGACAGCGATTGTGGGCCAGGTGTTCGGAATCCGCTACCTCGCGACGTTATTTGGGTTCGTTTTTTTAAGCCACCAACTGGGCAGTTTCGCCGGCATCTATTTAGGCGGCTATCTGTTTGATGTTTTCGGCAGCTATGATCCTATTTGGTGGGCAGGTGTTGCCTTAGGGGTGGCCGCTGCCATCATCCATCTGCCGATTAACGAGCAACCCTTGAAACGCCTGCAAGCAGCTGAATAAGGCGCTGACTTGCGCCGCCTGGGGTGCCGACTTAACGGTTTTTCATCCGCCGTCGCTAGATTAGTGCGACAAATGCACCATCTGTTAGTGAACGCATAATTGATGGGGATCTGACGATGAAAATTTTACTCTCCGCGCTGGTTTTTACCAGCCTGTTATTCAGCCAAGAAACTGCTGTCGCTGCCGGCAGCGGCGATAGTGAGGCAGCGGCAGAAAGCAGCCTGTTTCATTCCGGCCGCAGCGCCGTCAAAGCCGAGCGATTTTCCGATGCCACTGAAATTTTCATGCAAGTCACTGCCGAAGAACCCAAAAATGCCGATGCTTGGAATTATCTTGGGTTCAGCAGCCGCAAGCTGAAACGTTTTGCGGATGCTGAGAAATTTTATCTAAAAGCGCTTGCTTTGTCACCTGCGCATCTGGGCGCAAATGAATATTTGGGCGAACTCTATTTGCAAACAAATCGCCTTGCCAAAGCCGAAGAACGGTTGGCGGTGCTGGATCGTGCGTGTCTATTCAGCTGCGAAGAATATGACCAACTCAAAGACTCAATCGCGACCTTTAAAAAGACCGGCAAATCACGTTACTAACGCTTTTAAGCAGCATCGGAACGGCGTTGTCGACCTGCCCGGCCGCCAGCGCTATCTTCCTCAAACAAGGCTGTGAGCTGATCCATCATCGTGCCGCCCAATTGCTCGGCATCAACGATGGTCACGGCTCGGCGATAGTAGCGGGTAACGTCATGACCAATGCCAATGGCGATTAGCTCTACCGGCGAGCGACCTTCGATATATTTGATTGCTTCACGCAGGTGGCGTTCCAGATAATTGCCGGGATTAACCGATAGGGTTGAATCATCAACCGGCGCGCCATCTGAAATAACCATCAAAATGCGCCGCTCTTCCGGTCGCGCCAGCAACCGTTGATGCGCCCACATCAGCGCCTCGCCATCGATATTTTCTTTCAAAATGCCTTCGCGCAGCATCAATCCAAGGGATTTACGCGCCCGCCGCCAGGGGGCATCTGCCGGCTTGTAGACAATATGACGAAGGTCATTTAAGCGGCCAGGGTTGGCCGGTTTACCGGCGGCAATCCATTTTTCCCGGGCACTGCCGCCCTTCCACGCACGGGTGGTGAAACCGAGAATTTCAACCTTCACCGCGCAACGCTCGAGGGTGCGGGCCATAATATCGGCGCAAATGGCGGCAATTGAGATCGGCCGACCACGCATTGAACCTGAATTATCAATCAGCAACGTTACCACGGTGTCACGGAAGTCGGTGTCATGCTCAAGTTTAAATGACAACGGCTGAAGCGGCGTTGAGACGACCCGCGATAACCGGCCAGCGTCCAAAATACCCTCATCAAGATCAAATTCCCACGAGCGATTCTGCTTCGCCATTAAACGGCGCTGTAAGCGGTTAGCAAGTTTAGAGATCACCCCTTGAAGATGGGCAATTTGCTGATCAAGCAAGGTCCGCAAGCGGACCAACTCATCGTTGTCGCAGAGATCTTCAGCGGCCACCACTTCATCATATTCAGTCGTAAATGGGCGATAGCCTTTATCATTTTGACCGTCACCTTGCGACATTGGCGGTGTTGGCGGCGTGCCCGGCGTCGACGTTTCATCATCGGCACCGCCAGGTTCCATATCCATATCCGAGATATCATCGGATTCCATGGTTTCATCGCCGGCTTCCATTTCGGCAGCGGTCATTTCAGACTCGTCGCCATCCTCGCTCATTCCGCGCGTGCCGCTATCCGCGTTGTCTTCCGCATCGCCGCTTTCGTCATCACCCTCACTGTCGTCACTGCTGTCCTCAGACATGCTTTCGTCGCCGAGTTCAACATCCAGGTCATCAATCAGTCGCCGCGTGGCCTCGGCAAAGGCTTTTTGATCGCCAAGAACCGCCTTCAGGGATTCTAAATCGGCTTGAATTTTCTCTTCAATCTCCGGTCGCCAAAGATCGACAGCAGCTTGCGCCGCAGCCGGCGGCGGCGATCCGGTGAACGCTTCGCGGGTCAGCAGGCGGACCGCGTCCGACATCGACACGTCACGGCGATCTGTGACGCTCTCAAAGCCTTTGCGCTGGTATTGGTCTTCTAAGATAACCTCAAGATTACGGCTAACACCTGGGCGATTGGCCGTACCCAAGGCCTCAATCCGAGATTCCTCAACAACGTCGAAAATCTCTCGTGCCGACTGCCCGCTTGGCCGCAAGCGGTTGTGCATCCGGTCGTCATGATAGCGCATTTTTATGGCGATGTTATCAGCCTCGCCGCGCACCCGGGCAACGTCATCGGTGTTCAGGTCACGCGGGGGATTGGGCAAGCGGGCGCGGTTCGCCGACATGCCCGGCGTCTCAGCACCATAGGAGACGTCTAATTCTTCTTCCCCCGCCATGGTTCGAAGACAGCCGGCAGTTGCCCGCTTAAACTCTTCAATCGCCTCATCATCCACGCTCATCTGACCACCTGCCGATTGATTTATTCCGCTGCAACTGCGCTGCTTTCCGGCAGCTCGGCGTTAAAGCACCGCTGGTAGTATTCCGCCACAGTGGTGCGTTCGACCTCATCGCATTTATTCAGGAACGACAAGCGGAAGGCAAAACCGATATCACCGCCAAAAATATCTGCATTTTCGGCCCAGGTGATCACTGTCCGAGGTGACATGACGGTAGAAATATCACCATTCATAAAGCCTGTGCGGGTCAATTCGGCCAGCGAGACCATCGCCGCCAGGTTTTTCCGGCCGGCCTCGGAGTCATAGCTTGGCACTTTGGCCAGCACGATGTTTGTCTCCGCCTCATGGGGCAGGTAGTTCAAGGTTGAGACGATGCTCCAGCGGTCCATTTGGCCTTGGTTGATTTGCTGGGTACCGTGATACAGCCCGGTGGTATCCCCTAAGCCAACCGTATTGGCCGTCGCGAATAACCGGAAATGCTTGTTCGGGTGCAAGACCTTATTGGTGTCCAATAGGGTCAGCTTGCCGTCAACTTCCAGTACCCGCTGAATGACAAACATCACATCGGCGCGGCCAGCGTCATATTCATCAAACACCAGGGCAACGGTATTTTGTAGCGCCCATGGCAAAATCCCTTCGCGGAATTCGGTCACTTGCATGCCGTCACGCAGGACAATCGCATCCTTGCCGATCAAATCAATCCGGCTGATGTGGCTGTCTAGATTGACGCGCACACACGGCCAATTCAAGCGTGCGGCGACCTGCTCGATATGCGTTGATTTACCGGTCCCATGGTAGCCTTGCACCATGACCCGGCGGTTACGCGCAAAGCCTGCCAAGATCGCCAAGGTGGTATCATGATCAAACAAATACGAATCATCGAATGTCGGCGTATATTCGCTTGGCTCGCTGAAGGCCGGAACCTGCATATCGACATCGATACCAAAGACATCGCGCACATTGACTGTGGTGTCTGGTTGGTCAAAGTGATGCGCGGGCTTGCGCTCGTATTCGTGTGCTTGCGCCATGAAGATTATCCAACTTTTGTAAAAGGTGTCCGATTAATATCGACTATAGGGTACTGAGTTCAAGCAAATCTATCCAAGAAAGCGTTTCAAGGTGGTATAGGCGTCATTGATCAATTTCAAGCGTTCTTCTGCCTCACGGTCGCCACCGTTGGCATCGGGATGATGAATTTTGACCAAAGATTTGTACTGAGCTTTCAGCTCGGCAATTGTCACCGGTGGTGACAAATGCATGGTTTGGAATGCTTTTTCCTCCGCACTTTGCGGTCGCGGTTGACTTGGATCATGGCGTTCGCCGTTGGGACTCTCACCATCAAATAAATCAAAAGGATCACGAAAGCCCCACGCCGGCCCCTCACCTTTGGCAGCCGTGCCAAAGGGCCAGCTTGGCCGATTCCAGGTTGTCGAACGCCGCAAATCGGCTTCAACTTCCGCCTCGCTCATCCCGGCATAATAGTTCCAGGCCCGGTTATATTCTCGCACGTGCTCAAGGCAGAACCAGTAATAGTCATTCAAACGATCACGTGCTTTCGGCGCCCGAAACTCGCCTGCCGAGGTGCACCCAGGGACATCGCAACAACGCACACCGGTGGCGCCAAAATCGGAGCGCAGAGGTGTCATATCTATTTGGCCTCTTCTCATGCTCATGATTATAGTGTGGCCATACGCTAATGAAAACCGCCCGCGCACACGAAAGCGCCATCAATTAGAGGGATTTGTAACCATGGTTGGCTCTGTGACCGAACAGATCGAGCAAAAACTGCGCGCGGACTTTGCGCCTTCAGAGCTTGAAATCATTGATGACTCCTATAAGCACCGCGGGCATAGCGGTTGGCGCGAGGGTGGCGAAAGCCATTTTCAAGTGTCAATGACCAGCGCCCGTTTTCGCGGCGAAAGCAGAGTCAATTGCCAACGCATGGTCTATCAAACCTTACAGGCCGAGCTTGCAGGCCCTGTGCATGCCTTGTCTCTGAATTTACGTGCCGAACCATTGCCACATAAGTAATACAAAAAAATATTACTTTTTTTATTAAATTTTTTGGATCAGGCGCTGCTGATTACGCTTGTATTACGAATCCACTAAAATAATTAAAATAGTTATGGATTCCTGGTATTTAATATTGGCATATCATATTAATCTTTTTTGCTAAGTTTAGTTGCATTAAGCGTACTTTAGGATATTTTTACATTGATAGTGTTTTAAAACTCATCCTTGATGGTGGTTGAAAATTTTGGCTACTGAAGATCTGTGCTGAGGGACCGTTATGACATCATTGGTAAGCCGTAATATTTACGTCAATGGCCGTCGCACCAGCATGCGATTAGAGCTTGAGGTATGGGCGGCGCTTGAAGAAATCGGCGCTCGCGAGGGCATGACCACGAGCACCCTGTGCACGTTTATCAACAAACATCCCAGACGCGGCAGTTTTACCTCAGTTATCAGAACATTTGCGCTGTTATATTACCGCGAGCTGGTGACGATTTTAGAGCAAAATCAACGCCGTGATCATGCGGTCGCAGAAAATTTAATTAATCGCGCCCTGACAGCGATAAAATAGCCATTGTCTGCCGACTGTGGCTATTTTTTCGGCGCCTCACCTTTGTAGAACGCTGGATAGTGATCACGAATAATGTCACCGCGATCAGAATAGGCCCAGCATGAGTTTAACATTCGCGGCGCTTTATTCGATGATCCCGGTTGTGGATCTTGATCATCATTTTGCCGGCGATTGCGGGCATTCAAACCCCACATTGCCTGATAGGCCGTTGTTGCCATTGGCCCTAAAAGTTCAACCAAATGCGTGCACCCTTCGATGCCGCCGAGCTTCTGGCGAACAATACGCCGCCAACCAGGACCAATCTTGACACCCTTCAGCCGCTGAAAATTCACTGTCACCGCCGGACAGCTTGCAAACGGGCTAGCATCGGTCACAGCTTCGACTGCTTGGATCGTGAAATCGCGATCAAGCGTGAGGCGCAGCCACATGTCATGAATAGGTTGCCCGGGAAGAATTGGACCACGCCAACGATTGGGGATTTCATAGCTTTTCACATCCGTCATGTGGCCTTCGATATCAATCAGGTCATCATCGCGGTGAAAAGCATTACAGGTGACGGTGCGCGTGTGCACAGGGCTACGCGCGGTGGACGGACTAAGCGGCATGGGGCGCTCTTTTGATGATCTCAGACGACGGCAAGATACCGCGCTCCGAGCGAGCGTCAATAGCAACGATGATGCAGCCTACCCGGCACCGTAATTTTAATTCAACCCGCTCATACCAACGCCGGAAATGAAGGCTTCACGCTCCAGCAAATCAGCCTCCAACTGGGCCGTTAACGCAGCCTGCAAATCACGCACGGAAACAATACCTACCAGGTTATGGCCGTCGACGATTGGTAAATGCCGATAGCCGCCAGCCGACATCCGCTCCCAGGCCTCGCGCAGAAAAGCATCTGGCGCGACCGTGTCTGGATTGTGGGTCATGACCTGATCTAAGGCTGTCGCATCTGGCGGCAAACCTGCGGCCACCACACGGGTGGTGATATCACGCTCGGTGCAAATTCCCTTCAAACGATGATCCTGCACCACTAAAATCGCACTGATTTTTTTATGCGCCATCAGCCGGGCTGCGGCCCGGACACTTTCCTCAGGCTGCAACGTAACTAAATTCCTCGGGCCAACGACGTCCGGCATGATCCGAACTTCTGCCATCGCATCCTCCCTTACGGATTATCGCTGCATGAAAGCCTTTCATATTGTCAGGTATTTTTCAACCTTAGATAGCTAGCCAAGCTTACGATCCGTGCGGGCGGCCGCGCCAATGGTGACGTTCGGTGGCACTAACCGCATCAAAGTAATGCGATTTCCCGACCGACGAAGGATTTTAAATTGAATCCCATGGAACCGAAATTCTTGGGCAATTTCCGGTATTCGGCGGGATTCATGTAAAACCAAACCGGCAATGGTCGATGCCGCCTCATCCGGTAACGACCAATCAAACTCACGGTTAAGGTCGCGGATCGTCACCGTGCCATCAACCAGTAACGTGCCGTCGCTTTGCGGCCGCACACCTGCCACCGCAACATCGTGCTCATCGACAATATCACCGACAATTTCCTCTAAGATATCCTCCAGGGTGATGATCCCCATAAAGGCACCATATTCATCAATGACTGTCGCAAAATGTTCGCGGCGGCTTCGGAAAGCCTGCAATTGGTCAAGCAAGCTTGTGGTTTCCGGAACGAACCAAGGTTGACTGGCCAAATCCAGGACTTGAATTTCAGCGATTTCATCATCGGTCTTATCACGCAGGGCGCGCAGCAGGCTTTTTGCATGCAAGACTCCGACAATATTGTCCTGGTGCTCGTGCCATAATGGTACCCGCGTATACGGACTTTCGATCACTTGCTGAATCAATTCACCAATCGGTGTGTCGGCCTCAAGCATCACCACATTGCTGCGATGGGTCATCACGTCCTCAATCCAAACATCACCTAAATCCAGGATACTGCGCAGCATTTGTCGTTCATGCTCAGCATCTTGGTCAGGGCCTTCATGTAAATCAATCATGCCCCGAAGTTCGGCTTCGCTTTCATCATGGCCAAGGGTTGCTGACACCCGGACGCCACCAAGCCGCAAAACCCAGATCACCAAAATCGAGGTTACGCGGTTAATCGGATGAATGATCCAGACCAATGAGCGGACCAAGGGTACAACCGCAAGGGCCGCATTTTCGGCCCTGTTGATGGCATATGTCTTGGGCAGGATTTCTGCAAAGATGACCACCAAGATGGTCATCGCGATGGTTGCGTAAACAACGCCTGCCTCACCAAAAACCGCGATCAGCATGGAGGTTGCCAGCACCGAGGCCGAAATATTGGTAATGTTATTACCGATCAGGATCGCGCCAATCAAAGAGCTCGGGTTATCACGCAACGCCTCGACCGATTCCGCCCGCCGGTTTCCGGCCTTGGCAAGTTGGTGCAGGCGGGCCCGGGAGGCCGCCGTCAAGGCCGTCTCAGAGCCAGAGAAAAAGGCCGACAAAATCAGCAACACGATGATCGCCACCGAGGTCAAAACAATTTCTGTATTCAGCCAACCCATGATGTTGGCGGCGATGTCACCCACGTCGCTAAATCCTAATGTTCGGACAAAACCTGTAGCACTTGCTCAGACTGGAATTGGTTACTTATCACCGCCGCGCCGATTGCGGTTGCGGCAATGAAATTGATCTTTCCGGCGGCGACTTTTTTATCGTTTTGCATGTGCCCATATAATCGTTGCGGATCCCAATCGGCCGCCACAGGTAAATCCGCCAATGTGACCGGCAATCCAACCGCCGCAAAATGCCGCCGCACCCGGGCAACATCTTGACCATTGCACAGGCCGGCGTCACGCGACAGCGCCAGGGCCATAATCATCCCGACCGCCACCGCTTCGCCATGCAATAGCCCGCTATCATAGCCAGCCTCCGCTTCCAACGCATGAGCAAAAGTGTGCCCAAAATTCAGCAAGGCGCGTTGCCCATGCTCCCGTTCGTCGGCACGCACGGTTGCTGCCTTGGCAGCGCAGCTGGTGGTAATAGCATAGCGCCGCGCACCCTGGTCGCCGGCGATCACATCGCTGCCATTGCGTTCCAACCAGTCAAAAAACGCCGCATCACCGATCAGACCGTATTTCACCGTTTCGGCATAGCCCGCCAGCAATTCACGGCGCGGCAAGCTGTCAAGCACGGCAATATCAATCAGCACGCGTTTTGGCTGGAAAAACGCCCCAATCAAGTTTTTGCCATGGGCGCTGTTGATGGCCGTCTTGCCGCCGACGGAGCTATCGACCTGCGCCAATAGGGTTGTTGGAATTTGCACAAAATCAACGCCGCGCAGCAAGGTTGCGGCAATGAAGCCGGCAAGATCACCAATAACCCCGCCGCCCAGAGCAATGATGGTGCTGCCACGTTCGGCCCCAAGCGCCAGCAACTGCTCCGAGACATCCCGCCAGGTCTCAAACGACTTAGTTGCTTCGCCTGCCGGCAGAACAATGGCGTGATGTCGCTGGCCAAGGCGATCTAATGCGGCCTCGATGGGGGCCAGATAATGGCCCGCAACATTGTCGTCGGTGATAATGAAGGCAGCGCCCACACCCAGGCAATCCGACAGCCATTGGTCGGCATTGGCGATCAATCCAGGGCCGATGTGAATGTCATAGCTCCGCCCGCCAAGATCAACCCGCAGAGTGTCTACCGTCGCTGCAGTGAGGGTCATTCGCCTTGCTCCGATGGTTGTTGTAAATAGGTTTGTACCGCCGCATTGGCACGCTCAACCGTTTGCTCGATGGAGCCATGATCACTGTCGACGACCAAATCGGCGTGCGCATACAGCGGATATCGCACCGCCATCAGGTCTTGCAAGGTGGCGCGTGGATCGGCTGTCTTCAAGAGTGGCCGATGAGTTCGCCGCGACACGCGCTCAAAAAGCACGTCGATATCTGCCCGCAGCCACAATGTGATGGCCTGTTGCCGCAGACTTTCACGGGTCAGCGGTGACATATAGGCGCCGCCACCTGTCGCCAGGACGATTGGCCGCCCCGCCAATAGTCGCGCAATCACCCGCTCTTCACCACGGCGAAACTCATCCTCACCATGGCGTTCAAAAAATTCTGCGATGGTGCAACCGGCAGCGTCCTCAATGGCGTTGTCAGCATCCACAAAATCACATTTCCAACGCGCCGCCAATCGCCGTCCGACAGCACTTTTTCCAGCACCCATCAAGCCGACGAGTGCAACGGTTTTGGACAAATTGATTGCTGCTTTGGGAGTTTCCGCTGACGGATTTTTATGTCTCACGTCGCCGTCGCCCATTGAGAAAACAGAAAGATCATAATAATTTCACCCCGAGTGCGGCGCTTGACGATTGAATACCGGCCGGCCGGGCTTTACACTGTCCGTATGTATATCGTGGCAGAGCTTAGCATACTGGCAATCCGGTCGGCTAGAGCTGGACTGTTTCGGTGTGCCGGTATATTTGGTTGCTCTGGCATTGCGCTGGGCGAAGCAACACGTGCGATCTGTCTTTGACACTGCAGCAGGAAGCGAATAATGCGGCTTTTCATGATCAGTTTTGTCATTATTGCCCTGATTGTTGTTTCCGCTGGTATTTTTTTACTGAGTTGGGAAATTCCAGCGCCCATCACATCGATCGAAAAAGTCATCCCGGATGCGAAATTTAAGAATTAACCGCCCAGGCCATTTTTCCGGCCGCTGGCTGGCGGCTGTGTTGCTGCTCATCGGTGTCAACATCGATGCGGCCGATGCTGTTGGGCAAACCAACCAACCGCCAGAACTCGGGGCCCCAAAATCACTGTTAACATCGCCCCCCAAAGCCGTCTCATCTGAGCAAAGCCAAACACCAAGCACTGAGCAGCCGGCCCTGGCTCAACCTGTTCCGGCCCAACCTGTTCCGGCTCAACCTGTTCCGGGCCAACCTGTTCCGGGCCAACCTGTTCCGGCGGACGATCAAAAGCTGGCCGATGAAAAGCCGCAACAGGACGCCGCTAAAGTCCAAAAAACCACCGCTAAAAACCAGCTGATTTTTAAAAATCTCGAAACCCCAAGCGTCGCAACCATCGGCACGCTGCGGGCCGATAACGGCGGCTTTGATCTTGATCTCTGGCAAGGGACTTCATCCGATGTGGCCCAGAGCTTGTTATCCCGGGTGCAAAACAGCACACCAAGTGCCACCGTTAATCGACTGCTCAGACGGGTGTTACAAGCCGCCGGCACACCGCCCGATGGCGACCAGACCGAGGACGGTGCCGAGAAATTTTTCCTACTGCGGGTGCAAGCGCTGGTGCAACTCGGTGCTATTGATGATGCGTTGAATTTGATGCTGGCGGTGCCGAAAGGAAGTCGCACCGCAGCATTCACCAAACAGGTCACGGAGATTGCTTTTTTACGGCCGGATCCAAATCAAGCCTGCGCCGAAGTTCGGCGGATGCTGACCAGCAGCGATGATCTGTTTTGGCTGCGGGCGGCTATTGTTTGCGACACCCTTGATGGTCGCCTTGAGCGGGTTGAACTGGACAGCCGTTTGCTGAATGAGCTTGGCGCCGTCGATCGCCGCTTTAACCTTCTCGTGACAGCTTTGCTCAGCGGCGAAAAACCAACCATAAAAGACGCCGACAGCCTGGCCCCGGAAAGCTTTGCTTTAGCAGGCTTAGTGGCCGGTGAACGCTTGGTGACCGATGTTGACCAGGTTGCCCCAAAATGGCTTACGGCACTGGCCACGGCGCCATCGACACCGTTCAACTTGCGCCTACAACTGGCTGAACGTGCCGTCACCCTCGGCCTGATGAAACCTGCCGAGCTGCAGGCTTTATACCAAGAGGTTAAGGTCAATGAAACGCGCTTGGATCAGCTCTTAACATTGGTCGAGAATGACCCTGACGTGCAAGCCAGTGCGCTTTTATTTCGTGCCGCTGAAACCCAACAATCCGCGCTGGCGCGGGCGCAGTTAATCACCCAAGCATTAAGCCTTGCAGAGAAACGTAAAAATACCCGTGCTTTGGCCGCACCGCTGGCTGAGGTGGTCATTGAAATGCCTGTGATCTCGCAGCTTGAATGGTTTGCGGCAACCGCCGTACGGATTTTAATCGCCGCCAACCGCGGCGGTGAGGCAGCCGAATGGAGCCGTTTGGCAAGCCGCGCCAAACCGCCCGAACAACAGCTGGCCTGGGTGCGCTTGTGGCCACTGACCCATCTTGCCAACGGCCCGGATATGACCCCCTGGGACGCCGACTTGATCGATCAATGGTGGCAACTCGACCAGGATGGGCAAACGGCCGATATGGCCAAAAAGAAGATGACCTTGCTGGCGTTCTTGCAAACCACCGGGGCCACCATCAGTGACGATGTCTGGCGCACGATGGTGACATCACCGACCCGCCGACAGCTTGTTACCATGCCCCTCAGTTTGCGCCGGGCGATCGGCGCCGGTGTGCGCGAAAAACGTTTTGCAGAAACCATTTTGCTGACCGCAATCGCTTTATCTGGCGGTTCATTTGAGGTCTTCGCACGCAGTGATTTGGTGTTTCTAATTACGGCTTTACGCGACCTTGGATTAGCCGCCGAAGCCCGCCAGCTGGCGATGGAAGTCGCCTTAGCCGACGGGTTGTGAGGGTGCATGGGCCAGCCCCGCACAGCAACCGCCATCCGCGACCCGCATTTCGAGGGTTTTTTGGAAATGTTAGTGGTTGAACGCGGCGTCGCCGCCAACACTGTTTTTGCCTATCGCCGCGATTTAGTTGATTTCGAAGCCTATTGCATTGCCCGCTGTGGCCTGCCCAGCCAAGCTGCCAGCGATGATATTCGCGGCTATTTGGCAACCCTCATCAGCGCCGGTCATGCACCGCGAACCAGTGCCCGGCGGCTATCGGCCTTGCGCCAGTTTTTTGGCTTTCTATATGCCGAGGGTCTGCGTGCCGATAATCCGGCAACGGTTGTTGACGGACCGCGCCAAGGTCGCCGCTTGCCGAAGACGTTAAGCGAAAATGCCGTCAACGCCCTACTGGCGGCGGCCCATAGCACCCCTGGCCATGACGGGCGCCGCCTGAGTTGTTTGTTAGAACTGCTTTATGCCAGCGGCTTGCGCGTCAGCGAACTGGTCAGCCTGCCCTTGGCCGCCGTCAACCGCGACCCGCGCATCATTTTGGTGACCGGCAAAGGCGGCAAGGAACGAATGGTGCCAATGACGACGGCGGCGCGCGCAGCCATTGCCGCATATCTGCCTGATCGCGGGCAGTTTGGTGACGCTCATTCACACTTTCTTTTCCCGTCGTGGAGCCGTGCCGGACATTTGACGCGCCGACGCGTCGGCCAACTGCTGGAGATGTTAGCAACCACGGCCGGCATTGACCGCAAAGATGTGTCGCCACATGTGCTGCGCCATGCCTTTGCCACACATTTACTGGCCCATGGTGCCGATCTTCGCAGTGTCCAGGAGATGCTTGGACATGTTGATATTTCGACCACACAGATCTATACCCATGTGCTCTCGGCGCGGCTGCAGGCTTTGGTTAATGACGCCCACCCTTTAGGCGACGGATACGACGCAGCATAAGCTGCCCTGCCGCTTGATCGCTTGTCAGGGCTTACCGACCCGGGTAATTTGATTCGCTGTATCGCCAACGACGGAGCGCAAATGCGCAATTTCTTAGAGTTTGAAAAGCCGATTGCCGACCTGGAAGGCAAGATAGAAGAGCTCAAACATCTGTCGACCGAAGGCGACATAAATATCGCCGAGGAAATAGGGAAGCTGCAAACCAAGGTCGATCGCCAACTGCGGGCGATCTATCAAAAATTAACACCATGGCAGACCGTGCAAGTTGCCCGCCATCCTGACCGGCCGCATTTAAGCGATATTCTGCGCGCCTTAGTGACCGATTTCGTGCCCTTGGCCGGTGACCGTAATTTTGCCGAAGACTTTGCGATTATTGGCGGTATTGGCCGCTTTAGAGGCCGTTCCGTGGTCGTCATCGGGACCGAAAAAGGCCGCCATACCGAGGATCGATTGCGCCATAATTTCGGCATGGCACGCCCGGAAGGGTACCGCAAAGCCCAGCGCTTGATGCGCCTGGCCGATCAGTTTGGCTTGCCGATTTTAACCTTCGTCGATACCGCCGGCGCTTATCCTGGAATCGGTGCCGAGGAACGGGGCCAAGCCGAAGCGATCGCCCGCTCGATTGAAACCTGCCTGCAGGTCAAAGTGCCGTTAATCGCCACCATTGTGGGTGAAGGGGGCTCCGGCGGGGCGGTCGCCCTTGCCAGCGGCAACCATGTCTTAATGTTTGAAAACGCCATCTATTCGGTGATCTCACCGGAAGGCTGTGCATCGATCCTTTGGCGCAGCGCCGAGCATGCAAAAGACGCCGCAGAGGCCCTGCGGTTAACAGCCGCCGATTTGTTGAAATTGGGAGTCGTTGATGAAATTATCGCCGAGCCGCTAGGCGGTGCTCACCGCGACCCGGCCGCAGCCCTAAAGGGCCTTGGTGAGGCGATTGAGGCCGCATTGCAACCCTATCTGCAACAAACAGGCGACGCCTTGAAGGCCGGACGCCGGGCCAAATTTATCGCCATTGGCGACAAGCGGTTGTAAGCGCAACGACCGGAACCTTAACCAAATTTAGCGGTGATGCCGCCATCAACAATGATTTCGGTGCCGGTGATATACCGGCTTTCGTCAGACCCGAGAAAAAGCGCCGCAAACGCCACATCCCAGGCATTTCCCATGTGCCCCATCGGACATTGCGCGTCCCGCAATCGGACCATTTCCTCAGCATCGCCATCCGCATAAGCGTCAGGTAAACCGACCCGGATCATGGGCGTATTCATAAGCCCCGGCAGGATACAGTTTGACCGAATCCCACGGCCTGCATATTCCAGCGCAATCGAGCGGCTAAACGGCAGCAAGGCACCTTTGGTGGTCGAATAGGATAAATAATCTACCCCGATATGACGAATGCCGGCGATTGATGCGGTATGAATCATCGAGCCGCCGCCATTTTTCAGCATCTCCGGGGCCACCGCTTGACTGGTCAAATACGCACTTTTTAAATTTACCGCATGCACCATATCCCAGGTTTCTTCATCGGTATCAACCAAGCCACCGGTGCGCACGATCCCCACATTATTGTGCAGAATATCAATCTGCCCAAACGCGCTTAGTGTTTCCGCCACCAATTTTTGGGCTGTTTCAGATCGGCTCAAATCACCTTCAACGGCGATTGCTTGGCCGCCTTCTGCGCGGATAATTTCAACTGTCTGTGCGGCAGCATCCGGATCGCGGTCAACCGCCACAACGGCTGCGCCGGCGCGTGCCATCAGGGTTGCCGACGCTTTACCGTTGCCCCAACCGGGGCCAATTGACCCGGCACCGCCGATGATTGCCACCTTGCCGGCCAGACGGCCGGCCACATGCGGGGTTTCACGTGCTTCCATGTCCTCATCCTTCGTCGTCAAGCAGGTCACATTTCAGGTAACGCGCGACGACCATCGGTCGGGGACACGCATCGACACTTGTGCCGGCAGCTTAGCAGCAGATTTATTTATCGGTCCAGCATTGCTCAAAAAGCGGGTTCGGGCCCAAGGCGACGGATAAATCATCTGCGGTAAAATCATCAAACGCAGCCCAAAAAAGCTGCCGGATCGCATCACATTCCAGCATCACTTCATGGCGAGCCGTCTTTAAAAATAATCCATTCCCCTGGGCCAAGCGCTTTAACAGCCGGGCACTTGCGGTGCTGTTAACAATCCGATCCTGACCGGCAATGGCCATCAACACAGGCATCGTGATCGCTTCGGCGAATCCTGGGCTTACCAATTTTTTAATCGACGCCCGCGCCGCCTGCACCCAATCATAGGTCGGCGCCCCCACGGCTAAGCGCGGATCACCATCAATCAATTCGAATATTCGCCCGAAACGGACCGCATCGGAGGTCAGCGGATTACCTTCAAATCGGCGATTTTTGGCAGTTTGTGGGCCACCACCGAGAATATAGGTACGCCCTTGATTGAGCCGGATCATCAATCCGACAAACCAGCCTACCAGGGCTTTTTGCCACAGCATCATACGGATGTCGATCATCGGTGCCGAGAGCACCAAACGGTCACAAATTTCCGGCCGCCGATGGGCGAAGCGAAGCGCCAGATGCCCACCCATGGAGTGCCCAAGCACCAAAAACCGCGGCACTAACGCGGTTGCAGAAAAGCAGTCTGCCAGCATCGCATCAAGGTCATCTAGATGCGTTTCAAAACAATCAATCCAGCCTTTTTGCGGATCATCGCAATGGCGTGAAGACAGGCCCTGACCACGCCAATCCATCAGCACGACACTGTGACCGCGTTGCGCCAATTGCCCAATGACCTCAAGCTGCTTTTCCATGAATTCGGCATAGCCGGTAAGAAATAGAACCGGTCGGCGGCTTTGCGCTGTGCGGGCCTGGAACCACGCATAACGGAGCTGTCCACCGTCCGGACGCTGCAAAAATTGCACCGTGCCGCCCTGATCAGCGATTGTCGCAGCTGCTAGGGTCATCATAGAATCCCCCTAATTGGCCATCCAACCGCCGTCCACCATCAGATTTTCGCCGGAAATATAACTGGCCTCGTCACTGGCCAAAAAACAGACAGCATTGGCGACATCACGCGGCCGACCAAGCCTGGGCCAGGGTGTCCGGGCATGTGAATAGGCTAATAATTCAGCTTCATTGGCCGGTGCCGGTTTGCCGGTTGGGATTTTTCCCGGTGCCACCGCATTACAGACAAT
>QCEM01000004.1 GCA_003280605.1 SAR116 cluster bacterium AG-355-O21
GCGTGTGGTGCATTCTCTAGGCCGCTGACCCGATCTTCCTTATATTTAACTTTGCCGGTGGCAATCCAGTCACTCATGGCGACCTCGAATTCAGGGAACTGATCCCAGAAGTCAGAAACAATAAACCCGCGCCACAAAATGCGATTGGTCAAGGTTTGACGCATCAAAGCGGGCAGCATGTTCTGGCCGTCACCAAGGCCGGTGGCATTATATTGCGCAATCAAACCGCACACCGGCACCCGGGAAAACGGGTTCAATCGCGGAATGACAGCTTCCAAAACCTTGCCGGCAACATTCTCGAAATAGACGTCAATGCCATCGGGGCAGGCGTCTTTCAAAAGGCGCCTAAGTTCAGGGTCATTGTGGTTGAGACATGCATCAAAGCCCAGGCTATCGGTGACATAGGTGCATTTTTCGTCGGCGCCGGCGACACCTACCGCCCGGCAGCCGTGAATCTTGGCAATTTGCCCGACAACGGCACCAACGGCTCCTGATGCAGCCGCCACAACCACTGTTTCACCTGCTTTTGGTTGCCCAATATTACGCATCCCGGCATAGGCCGTCATGCCGGGCATGCCAAGCACACCCAGCGCGGTGCTGATTGGCGCAATCGCAGCATTCACTTTTCGCAATTCGCGGCCATTGGTGACCGCATGGCTTTGCCATCCGGTGCGGCCGACAACAATATCGCCAACCGCAAATTCAGGGTTGTTACTGGCGATAACCTGGCTGACGGTTCCGCCTTCCATGACGCCGTCCAGTGCCACGGGTTTTGCATAGGACTTTTTGTCGTCCATGCGCCCGCGCATGTAGGGATCGAGCGACAGGTAAATGGTTCGGCACAGCAATTCGCCGGCGCCGGCGGTTGGCATTGCCGCCTCTTCAAACCGAAAATCGCTGTCTTTTGGGGAGCCGACAGGCCGCGCCGCAAGGACGATACGTTGCATTTTTTCAGACATCTTATTGCTCCCGTTATGTGCCGCTGTGGCGTTTAATTATTTTCTGCATCCCAGTCAGCGAAGGTCTTACCCTCGGTTGCCAAACGTGCCAGGAGAGGAGCCGGGTCCATCCACTCGTCACCCCCGTCAAACATTTCTTTGACAGCTTGATAGACGGTCTCCAGTCCAACCTGGTCGGCATAATTCATCGGCCCGCCACGAAAGCTGGGAAAGCCATAGCCATTGGTGTAAATCACATCAATGTCACTGGCTCGATACGCCTTACCTTCGGCTAGAATTTTGGCGCCTTCATTGATCAGTGCAAACATGCAGCGCTGTAAAATTGCGTCATCGCTGAAATCATGTCGGGTGACGCCTGCCGCCGCTGCACTGGCCAAGATCAATTCTTCGATTTCGGGGTCCGGATGAGGGGTTCGATCGCCGGCCACATATTTATACCAACCAGCGCCGGTTTTCTGGCCATGTCGGCCCATTTCGACCACCTTATCGGCAATCTCGGAATAGCGGTAATTGGCTGCCGGACGACCACGTTCTTGGCGCACCCGATAGCCAACATCAAGACCGGCCATATCGCCCATGGTGAACGGTCCCATCGGCATCCCAAAATCATAAATGACGCGGTCTACATCCTGCGGCAAAGCGCCGTCTTCCAGCAAGAACCCTGCTTGCCGGGTATAAGCATGTAGCATCCGGTTGCCGACAAAGCCGTCACAAACCCCCACGACAACCGGCACTTTGGCAATTTTTTTGGCGATTTTCATGGTCGTGTTGAGGACATCGGCAGCGGTTTTTTCACCACGCACGATTTCCAGCAGCTTCATCACATTGGCGGGGCTGAAGAAATGGGTGCCGATAACATCTTGCGGTCGTTTCGTGACCGCCGCGATTTCGTCCACATCCAGGGTTGAGGTGTTACTGGCGAGGATGGCACCAGGCTTACAAATCGCATCTAGCTTGCTGAAAATCTCTTTCTTCAAGGCCATATTTTCAAACACGGCCTCGATCACCATATCGGCGTCGGCAGCGGCCGAAAGCTCAACTGCACCGCTAAACATGGCCATCCGCTGATCCATTTTTTCCCGACTCAACCGTCCTTTTGAGACGGTTGCGGTATAGTTTTTGGTGACGATGGCTAGGCCGCGATCAAGGGCATCTTGCGCGGTTTCGATCAAGGTCACGGGAATCCCCACATTGGCGAAATTCATCGCAATGCCGCCACCCATGGTGCCGGCACCGATGATGGCGACTTTTTTGATCTCACGGGTCGCCGTGTCCTTCGACACACCAGGCACTTTTCCGGCCGCCCGTTCGGCAAAAAAGGCATGCCGTAGACCCTGGCTTTCAGGACCGGCTTTCAGTTCTTCAAAAATTTCCCGCTCGCGTTGCAGGGCGGCGTCAAAATCCATGGTCACGGCGTTGGCGACCGACTCCAGGCATTTCTGCGGCGCCGGCTGGCCCCGTGTGCGGCGTGCAATCGCTTTCATTTCGGCAGCCGCCAGGTCAGCCGCGCTGCGCCCTTCCGGCAGTGCGGCTTGCAGATCGCGAACCCGCTTCAACGGTGCGCCGTCAGCCACCAGCTGGCGGGCGAAAGCCATCGCACCTGCGGTCAAGTCGCCATCAACAATATGGTCAATAATGCCGGCGTCCAAGGCTTTGTCAGCCGCAAGGAAATCGCCGCTGGAGATTAATTTCATGGCCTTTTCAACGCCAACCAAACGCGGTAGCCGCTGAGTTCCGCCGGCACCTGGTAACAGTCCTAATTTTACTTCCGGCAAGCCGACCATGGCGCCGGCAACGGCGACTCGGTAGTGGCAACCAAGGGCGGTTTCCAATCCGCCGCCGAGGGCGGTGCCGTGGATCGCGCAGACAACAGGCTTACTGCTGGCTTCAAATGTGCTGATCGCGTCATTCAGCGTCGGCTGCGCACTCGGTAAATTAAATTCCCGAATGTCGGCACCGGCAATAAACGTCCGGCCTGCACCAATCAGCACAATCGCGGTGACGGCATCATCTGCCAGCGCCTCTTGGGTGCAGCTTACAAGGCCATTGCGGACAGCTTGACTAAGGGCGTTAACAGGTGGGTTATCGACGGTGATAACGGCGATATCCCCATGATTTTGAAGGCTGACAGGCATGTCCAAAACGTCTCCCTGACGAAATTTTATTCTTAATCGGCGGCGTCTGGCGCTAGCATAAAGGACCTGCCGCCGGTTTCAATATTTCCCAGCCTTCCTGCGGCATAATTTTTATGACCTGTCAGGCGAATTGTTTACCAGCCCATGGCCCGGCCGGACCGCCTTGGGTCCGCCCCGCCTGAAAGCAAGCCGGTTTCAAGGTTGGCACTGATTGCACAGACGCCGGCCACGGCGTCGGCACGGTCAGGCAACCATTCAATGTCATGGCCGCGTTTGGCAAGTTCGGTGCCGGTTTCCTGGCCGATGCTTGCTTCGACCGCCAATCGGCCTGGTTTGGCGTCATGCGGCTCGAATGAATTCGGCTGGCTATGGGTTGAAAAGCGCGGTGCTTCGACTGCCGCTTGGATGTTCATATCAAACAGCAGATGGTTCAGTAAGACTTGCAACATGCCCTGTGGCTGGGTGTCGCCGCCAGGTGCCCCAAACGGCATGGCTAAGCGGCCCGGCGCCATCAGCAGTGCCGGATTGGGCGTCAATCGCGGGCGTTTGCCGGGGGCAATCGACGCGGCGTGGTTGGCACGTGCGAAAGATTGCGCGCCACGTGCCGACGGGCAAAATCCCAAACCCGGGATAACCGGGCTTTCAAAGGACACGTCGCTGGGGGTGATGGAACAAATGTTACCGGCTTTATCTATGCTGGCCACATAAGATGTGTCGGGTGCAATCTCGACCGCAGCAGGGTCATTGAGGGGGCGAAAGGGAACGCCGCCAAAACCGGCGATTTCACCAGCGTCAGGAAGCTCGGGTGCGGCCTGTTTAGGGTCGATCATGGACCGCCGCTGCGCCCCGTGCTCGGCTGATAAAAGCTGTTCGATGGGGACGTCAATAACATCCGGGTCACCGTAATAACGCTCGCGATCGGCAAAGGCTAATTTGATCGCTTCGGCCAAGGTGTGCACGTAATCAGCCGAGTTATGGCCCATTGCAGGCAAGTCGATACCCTCTAAAATCCGCAGCATCTGTAACAGGGCCGGGCCCTGGCACCAGGGCCGGCAGCTATAAACCGTGGCACCGGCAAAGGGGATTGCGAGTGGGGTTTCAATGGGGGTGTGATAATTGCCAAGATCAGCCATTGTCAGCCAACCGTCATGGGCAGCATGGTAATCGGTGATGGTGCGGGCAATGTCGCCTTGGTAAAAAGCCAGGCGTGCCGCTTCCAAGCCGGCGAAGCGATCGCCGCCTTTGCCACGGGCGGCCGTTTCCTCGGCGACCATGTAACTTAGGGCGTCGGCAAGGTCGGTTTGTACCAGCCAATCACCTTCTTGCCGTGGCCGCCCATCGGGGTGCAGCCAAATCGCGGCATTGCTTGGAAATTTCGCGTAATTATCACGGTAGCGGCTGAGGAAACGGGCCATGATGGGATGCACGGTAAAGCCTTCGCGGGCCCAGTGAATCGCGGGGCCGGCCACCTCTGCAAAGGACATCGTGCCGAATTGCTTGAGAATCCGGATCCAGGCATCCGGTGCCGCCGGAATAACCGTCCGCCGGAGACCAAGGGGAATTTGGCCGTTACACTGCTCGAAAAAATAGTTTGGATCGGTCGCCTGCGGCCAGGGGCCAAGGCCGGCAACACTGATCACGGCATCACGCTCGGCAAGATAGATCAGCATCGGCGCAACACCGGAAAACTGCACTTGATCGCTTTGTAGAATACCAAGCGCAATTCCGGCAGCGACACCGGCGTCAATCGCATTGCCGCCGGCTTCAAGCATCTTCATGCCCGCCTCAGTGGCCAGGTAATGGCCGGCCACGACCATATGATTGCGGCCGGTAATCATGGGTTGCTGTGTCATCATCATGATTTTGCTCGTAAAGGGCGGCGTCGCCTGAGTGTGATATGAAACAACCGAGGTGGCGACTAAATTCCGCCGGCCGGGCCGTGACGGCGGTCCTTATTGCTCGGCCCGTAAAGCGGCCTCGGCGGCGGCCACAGCGATGCTGTCATCTGCCGTTTGTCGAACTAGCACGATGCTGATTCGGCGATTGGTTGCGGCAGACGGGTTTTCTGGCATGATCGGTTCACGGTCGGCCCGGCCGACAACTTCGGTGATGCGGGTGTTGTTGATGCCGCTGGCAATCAGCGCCCGGCGACTGGCAAGCGCACGGTCGGCGGATAGCTCCCAATTGGTGTAAGTTGACCCAGGGGCGAATTTCGTCGCGTCGGTATGGCCGGAGATTTTAATATTATTCGGCATCTTCGCCAGCAGCTGGGAAACTTTGCCAAGTAAAACCCGCGTTGCATCGAACATTTCGGCGCTACCGCTGGGGAAAAACGCCATTTTTTCCTGGTCAATAAGCTGAATGCGCAGGCCTTCGGGCACCGAATCGATCTTCAAATTACGGGCGGCATCAAGCAGGTTTGGATCACTTAAAATCGTTTCATCGATAACTTCGCGGAGCTCTTTTTCAAACTTCTCGAATTTTTCGGTTTCTAATTCGTCAATCTTGTCGGAGAGCAGTTTTCCAGCTTCGTCGACACCGGCGTTTTGGGCAGTGGTATCAGGGGTTTGTGAGCTGCCGGAAGCGCTGCCGGTCGCGGCTTGTTGGGCGGCGGCCTGGGGGTCGCGTAACGCTGCCGTGGCGGCATTTTTTAACTCGCCCGGACCTTCGCGTGCTTCCAGGGCGTCGGATTCCGAGGACAGTTTACCCTCCTCCGAGCCTGATCCCTCTTTATCGCCGCCTTCAGATTCGGGCGCAGGCGGACTTTTTGCAGCGGCATCATTAATGCTTGGCGGTGAACTGTCGCTGGTCATTGAGCCTTCGCTTGAGGCCGAGCGGCCGCCCATCGCGCCGCCTGCGCCGGAGCTGCTGGAGCTTGAAATCGCCGTCGGGTCAAAATAATTAGCAATGCCGATTTTTTGGTCCGAGCTGGTCGCATTGAGCAGCCAAAGCAGCAAGAAAAACGCCATCATGGCGGTAACAAAGTCGGCATAGGCCACTTTCCAGGCACCACCATGGTGGCCACCATGACCACCTTTTTTGACTTTTTTAATGATTATCGGCGCGTGACCGTCAGCCACTTGATTAACCCCTTACTTTCATCGGCGACTGTTCTTAGCCGCTGTGTGATATCGGTTTTTGTTAAATGGTTGGCAGCGCTGAGACAGCTTCCTCAACTTCAAAAAACGACGGGCGATCTTTTGACATCAGGGTTTTACGCGCAAACTCCACCGAAACGGCAGGGGCATAGCCTGATAAATGCGCCAATAAACCGGCGCGGATGCATTGCATGTATTTTGCATTGGCATTGAAGGTCGCGCCCATGGATGCTGCAAGCGGGCTGACAAAGCCATATGCCAACAAAATCCCAAGGAAGGTGCCGACCAGGGCGCCACCGATCAATTTCCCCAGAACTTCCGGCGGCTCGGTGATCGATCCCATGGTTTTGATGATCCCAAGCACGGCGGCAACAATTCCAAGGGCCGGAAAGCCGTCGCCCATGGTTGAGTAAGCACCGGCGACCTCTGCGTCCTCGGCATGGTGGGTTTCCAACTCCTCGTCTAATAAATCTGCTAATTCATGAGGATTGTCAGTTCCCAATGTCATCATCCGCAGGTAGTCGCAAAGAAACTCTAACGCGTGATGGTCTTCGGTAAATTTCGGGAACGCCTGGAACAGCGAGCTGTCTTCCGGCTTTTCAATATGAGTTTCAATCGCCAGCATGCCCTTGGTCTTGGCCAAACGGAAAATGGCATACATTAAGCCGAGCAATTCCAGATAATCGGCCTTGGCATATTTTGGGCCTTTGAGGGCAGATTTGAAGCCGTAGCCTGCCTTGCCGAGGATATGTTTGGGGTTGGCGACGACAAACGCACCGACGCCGGCACCGCCAATGATGACCAATTCAAACGGCTGCCATAAGGGCGCGAGTTTTCCCCCCATGGCCATATACCCGCCAATCACGCAGATGATAACCAACACCCAACCAATGATGATGAACATTGCGAACTCCAAATGGCAGTTACATGGGCTGTAACTGAGCTAAAACGACCAATATATTTTTATTATCATGCGGATTGCTTCTTTTTGCAAAGAAATTGCGTTATCTGTCTGACAAACAGGCTATTTTAAAAATTAGGCGACCTAGCAAGCAGGTTTTAAGGAGCAGCAGAAGTGGTTGATGATCAGGCACCGGCGACATCTTTTTCCAATCGTGATTTTCGCAATGTCATGGGCTGCTTTGCGACCGGGGTCACGGTGGTCACAACCTGCGGTGCGGCAGGTGAGCTGGTGGGCATGACCGCCAATTCATTCTCGGCCGTTTCCTTGCAGCCGCCATTGGTTTTATTTTGTATTGATCGTGGCGCCAATTGTTTTGCGGTTTTTGAAGCGGCCGACAGTTTTGCCGTGAACATTCTCACCGCTGAGCAAACCAATATTTCAGCTATCTTTTCCTCCAATGACGACGATCGGTTTGCCAAGGTCGGCTCGCATATTGGCCGCACCGGCGCGCCGATATTAGAGCAAGCATTGGCAACCATTGAGTGCACGGTGCATGCACGTTATGACGGCGGTGATCACGAAATTGTTTTGGGTCATGTGCGGCAAATGCATATGCGTCAGGATCAGCAACCATTGTTATACTATGCCGGCAGTTATAGCACTTTGGCCGCGACCTGATGGTGTGGTCGGCAGGAGCGATTGGCGATGCGTCTGACTAATGGCAGTTTTCCGTTTCCAGATAAGACCGGCACGACCTGGCTTGCGTTTTCCGATTTCACCGATCAAGCCGCCCAGCGCGTTGTCCTATGTGTGCACAGCCTCACCCGTCAGAGCCGAGATTTTGACGCCCTGGCGCGCAGTTTGGTGGAAAACTACCATGTGATTGCCTTGGATTTGGCAGGCCGCGGGCGAAGCGGCTGGCTGGCCGATAAAACCGGCTATCAGCTGGCAACCTATTTGCGGCATGTGAAAGCGCTTCTGGACTATCGCGGTTTGACCGAGGTGGTTTGGGTCGGTGCCGGTATCGGTGGTCTCATCGGCATGGCTTTGGCGGCCGAGGAGGAGAGCCCGATCAGCCATTTAATTCTCAATGATATCGGCCCTGAATTGGCCCCTGAAGGGGTGGCGCGAATTGCCGAATATGCTGCCGAAACGCCGCATTTCCGGCGCCTCAGTGCCGTTGCTGAGTATTTCCATAAAATTTATGCACCCTTTGGCGCCATCGATGAGGCAGCGTGGTCGGAGCTGGTCATTCACGCCGTCAATCGCGAGGATACAGGCGGCTATTCCCTCCATCATGATCCGGCCATCGGCACGGCGTTTGCGGCCGAACCTGTGCCGCCGCAGATGTGGTCGATCTATGACCGTATACAACAGCCGACGTTGGTTTTGCGGGGCAGCGAATCGGATATCTTAACCCCTGCTGTAGCCGCAGAAATGGCGATGCGTGGCCCCCAGGCGGAGATTGTCGAAATCGCCCGGCGAGGACATTTTCCGCCGCTGATAAGTGCCGATGAAATTGCCGTTGTGGCGACATGGTTGGCACAATTTGAGGACCCGCAAGAAGCGCCGTCCGACAGCCGGTCAGACGCATCCGACGCGCAGGATCAGGCGTGATCCGGCAGGCGGGTCCGGGTGCGGTGCAGGCGTTGATGCCTGAATTCAAGGCCAGATGGCCGTGGTGGGGCGGTGACCTGCAAACTTTGCATGATCAATTTGTGCCGCCGCCGGCGCTTGCCGCCGACAGCAATCTCCGGGTGCCGGCAGGTGATGGTTCTGCCGATCAACTGCTGGTGGCGATTAATCGTGCCGCGCCTGGTGCTGAAATCAAACCTCTGCCGGTTTTGCTGATCCATGGACTAACTGGCCATCAAGACAGCCCGCAAATGCTGTTATTCACCGCATATTTAAACGCCTGCGGTTATCATGTGGCACGCATGAATATGCGCGGTGCGGGGCCAAGCCGCGATTGCTGCGGTGGGTATTATCACGCCGGCTTTTATGCCGATATCGCCCCGGTGGTGGCGGCGATTCGGCAGTATTTTGATCACGCTGAGGCTGTCTTGGCGGTTGGTGCTTCGCTGGGTGGAAGTGTTTTATTGAATTACTTAGCAAAGCTCGGCACGGGAATCGCCGCAGCGGTCACAATTTCCGCACCCATCGACCTTGCGGCCAGTGCCGAACGGCTGATTCAGCCTCGCAACAGCCTGTATCATCGCTGGTTATTGGCGGCCATGAAACACGGCGTCTCGGCAGGTAAATTGCGGTTATCGAAAGCCGAAGAACAAGCCATCGACAGCGCCCGGACGGTGGTGCAGTTTGACGATCGTTTCATCGCCAAGCGGTTTGGCTTTGCTGGCGCACGCGGCTATTACGCGCAGTGTTCGGCGCAATGGCAGCTGCCTCAAATCGGCTGCCCAAGCTTATTAATTCACGCTGCAAATGACCCCTGGATTCCGGTCCGGAGTTATCACGGCCTTGACTGGCAAAACCTGTCGCATGTGAGCTGTTTGATCGCGGGCGGCGGCGGCCATGTGGGGTTCCATGATGGCGGTCATAAAGCCCCTTGGTCGATCCGCGCGGCAGTGCGTTTTTTTGAACAATCCGCGGTGCTTAAGACAAGTTGAGCCCGGCGGCGTCTAAGAGTCGCTGAGCCGACGCGCGACGGTCGGTGCGAAATAGGTCAAGATGCCATCCGCGCCGGCGCGTTTTATGCTGATTAAGCTTTCGATCATGGCCCGTTCGATATCTAACCAACCTTGACCGGCGGCGGCCTGCAACATGCTGTATTCACCACTGACTTGATAGCCAAAGGTCGGCACCCCGAACTGCGATTTCACACGGCTAATGATATCAAGATAGGGCATCGCAGGTTTGACCATGATCATGTCAGCGCCTTCAGCAATATCCAGTTCAACCTCTCGCAGTGCTTCCAAGCTGTTGCCAGGGTCCATCTGATAGGTCGCTTTCGAGGCGCTGCCGAGCATTGCAGTGGAGCCGATCGCGGCGCGGAACGGGCTATAAAAGCAAGAAGCATATTTCGCCGCATAGGCCATGATTTGAACCTGCGTGAAGCCATTTTCATCAAGGCAGCGACGAATCGCTGCAACACGACCATCCATCATGTCCGATGGGGCGATGACATCGCAGCCGGCGGCGGCCTGGACCAGCGATTGCTGGCATAAAATCTCAACACTTTCATCATTGGCGACATAGTCATCGATAATGACACCGTCATGGCCGTGATCGGTGAACGGATCAAGCGCCGCATCACAGATCACCCCTAAGTCTGGTTGTGCTGCTTTGATTGCGGAAATCGCTTGGCAGACCAAATTACCGGCTTGGATGGAAAGGCTTCCGGTGCTGTCTTTTAACGCCGGCTCGATGAACGGGAAAATAGCCACCGCCGGAATCCCCAGCGACACAGCTTCCTCGGCCACCGCCGCAAGTTGATCAACCGAATACCGCAACACCCCGGGCATTTCAGTGACAGGTTCCCGCAAGGCGGTTCCGGCACGAACGAAAATCGGCCAGATTAAGTCGTTCACACTGAGGTTGGTTTCACGCACCAAACGCCGCGACCAATCATGTCGACGGTTCCGCCGCAGGCGCACCGAGGGGAAGCTGCCAGGCGCGGTGCTTGCGCCTGATGTTGAAACAGACGGTGCGGCGGGAGGATTTTTTTTATTGGGCAATGCTGCCAGTCCCGAGCTTCTAAAAAATGACCAAACCGGAGTAATAAAATTACTAACATTGTTCGGAACGACCAGCAACAGCCGGGGTTGTCGGCAACTTGTCGCAGTGCATAGCGGTTAAGAAAACCCAGCATCTGGGCCAAAGCAAGGAGGTTGCGTTGACTTGGTTTGGTGCGCCGATATAGTTCGTGCAAATGTTTCTGCGAAGCCGCGATTTGAGGAGAAGAAAATGGATTTCGCGCTTGATCAAGACCAGTCCGCGATCCGCGACTTGGCGCGAAGCTTTGCTGCCGACGAGATGGCCCCGCACGCTGCCGCTTGGGATGCGGAGGAGATTTTCCCGGTTGATGTGCTGCGCCGCGCCGCATCGCTTGGCCTGGCAACCATTTATGTGGGTGATGAATATGGCGGCAGCGGCCTGGGCCGGCTGGAAGCTGCGATCATTTTTGAAGAACTATCTGCCGGTTGCGTCTCCACCGCCGCATATCTATCGATCCATAATATGTGCGCCTGGATGATCGATCAATTTGCCGATGACGCTCTGCGGGCACGGATTCTGCCGGAATTAGCGTCAATGTCTTATCTGGCAAGCTATTGCTTAACCGAGCCTGGCGCCGGCTCCGATGCCGCATCACTGCGCACCCGCGCGGTCAAAGCCGAAACTGGTGACTTTATCGTCAACGGTGCCAAAGCTTTCATTTCCGGTGCCGGTGTCAGTGATGTCTATCTGGTGATGGTCCGCACCGGTGATGAGGGGGCCGGTGGTATTTCCTGCCTATTGATCGAAAAAGATACCCCTGGCCTGTCCTTTGGCAGCCGGGAACGGAAAATGGGTTGGAACAGCCAGCCGACCGCCCAGGTCATCTTCGAAGATTGCCGGGTGCCGGCCAGCAATTTGATCGGCGCTGAAGGTGATGGTTTTAAAATCGCCATGAAGGGCCTTGATGGTGGCCGTATCAACATTGCAGCGTGTTCGCTTGGCGGCGCCGGTGCGGCTTTACAAGCCGCGCAAACCTACATGGGCGAACGCAGCCAATTCGGCCGCAAGTTAGAGAACTTCCAAGCGCTGCAATTTAAATTGGCCGATATGGCAACTCATCTGGAAGCCGCGCGATTGATGGTTTACAGGGCGGCGACGAGCTTGCAGGCAGGCGCCCCTGATGCACTCACCCATTGTGCCATGGCCAAACGTTTTGGCACTGACCAAGGCTTTGAGATCGCGAACGAAGCACTGCAAATTCATGGCGGTTATGGATATTTAAAAGATTTTCCCCTGGAGCGCATCGTCCGCGATCTGCGCGTCCATAAAATTTTAGAAGGAACCAATGAAATCATGCGCGTTATTATTTCCCGGCAACTCCTGGCCAAGTGATGAGTGATCCTGTTCTTTTTAACGTCACCAACGGATGGGGCGTGATCACCCTCAATCGACCTGCCGCACTCAATGCCTTGACCCTGGAAATGATCCGTATGATCAAGCCGCAGCTTCTGGCCTGGCGCACGGATCCGGCGATCCAAGCGGTTCTGATCACGGCTGCAGGCGAGAAGGCGTTTTGCGCAGGCGGCGATGTCGTCGCCATCTATCAAGCCATCCAAGAGGAGCGCCGCAGCGGCGTTGAAATGTCGCTAACACGTGATTTCTTTTTTGAAGAATACGCCTTAAACGGCCTGATTGCGGGTTTTCCAAAACCCTATGTTGCCTTGCTTGGTGGGATCACCATGGGCGGCGGTGTCGGTTTATCGGCAATGGCCTCGCACCGGGTTGCAGGCGAACGTTATCTATACGCCATGCCGGAAACCGGTATTGGCCTATTCCCGGATGTGGGTGGTGGTTGGTTCTTACCCCGCTTACCGGATCAAATGGGGCTTTATCTGGCCTTGACCGGCGATAGGGTTGGCGCGGGCGATGCCCTTGATTTGGGGTTAGCGACACATTTCGTTGCCGCCGAGCACTGGTCGGCGATGATAACGGATTTGCAAACCTGCAATTGGGATCAGCCGGCCGCAACTGTGATTGACAGGGTCCTTGCCCGCCACCAGGGGCCGGCACCGGCGACCAAGCTAGCGCCGCACCGAGGGCACATCCGGCAGCTTTTCTCGGCATCGGACTTTTCCCAACTGTGGGCGGCAATCGACCGGGATGACAGCCCGCTTGGGGTGACGCTGCGGCAGACTTTGGCCAGTAAGTCACCAACCAGCCTGCGAGTGAGCTTTGCGCAATTACAAAACGGCGCTGCCTGCGACAGCATCGAGCAGGTCTTGACCATGGAATACCGGCTCTCGCAGCATTCGATGGCCGGGCATGATTTCAGCGAGGGTGTACGCGCATTACTGGTGGATAAGGACAAATCGCCAAAATGGTCGCCTGCCACGGTTGGTGAGGTCAGCGAAACGTTTGTGGAGCAATTTTTCAGCCCGATCGCCGGGCGTGAATTAACATGGCCCGACCCGCAGGTCGGCCAATAATAAACAAAGGATGATGTAGATGACAGCAATTGGCTTTATTGGGCTTGGCAACATGGGATTGCCAATGTCGTTGAATTTGATCAAAGCAGGCCACCAGGTGACGGGCTTTGATTTGAACGCTGACGCGGTGCAAAGTTTTGCGGCGGCCGGCGGACATGTTGCTGCCGATGCGGCCAGTGCTGCGCAGGCCGGCGAGGTGGTCATTACCATGCTGCCGGCCGGCGCACAGGTTCGTCAGGTTTACAGCGAATCAATTCTGCCGTCGGTCAAAGACGCATTGTTGATGGATTGCTCGACCATTGATGTTGATACCGCCCGTGAGGTCGCGGCGATGGCGGCGGCGGCCGGCATGGAAATGCTTGATGCGCCGGTTTCCGGCGGCACCGGCGGCGCCGAAGCAGGCACCTTAACGTTCATGGTTGGCGGCAGCGATGCGAGCTTTGCGGCGGCCAAACCGTATTTTGACATCATGGGCGCGACCATTGTCCATACCGGTGGTGTCGGTAACGGCCAAGCGGCCAAGATTTGCAACAATATGATCCTGGCCATTTCCATGATCGGTGTTGCCGAGGCCTTCACAATGGGCGAACGGCTTGGCGTCGATGCGCAAACCTTGTTTGACATCACCTCCACATCATCTGGCCAGTGCTGGGCCATCAATACCTATTGTCCGGTACCAGGGCCGGTGCCTGGCTCACCTGCCAACCGCGACTTTAAGGCAGGGTTTACGGCGGCGATGATGTTGAAAGATTTGCGCTTATCGCAGGACGCCGCGAAATCATCTGATACCGCGTCGCCATTGGGCAGTGAGGCCGAGAAATTGTTCAGCGAATTTGTCGATGGGGGCAATGGCAGCTATGACTTTTCGGCGATCATTCGGATGATCGCGGCCCGTTAATTTGGCCGCAGAGGACAACAGCTGGGGGAGCCGCCGAAGATTCCTGGTATTTTATCTATAAGCATTTAAAATTCTGTCGTATCCTTACCCAGCGCCAGCAAACCAGGAGCCGACAGTGGAAACCAGGGATTATCTCGATACTATAAATCTCATCGAGCGGCTCCATCGCCAGTTCCTTGAAGTGGTCAAAACCGAACTTGATCGCCACAATATGGCCGACATAAACAACGTTCAGGCATTGATTTTATTCAATATTGGGGCTGATGAGCTGACCGTTGGCGAGCTGACAAACCGTGGCTACTACCTTGGCTCAAACGTCTCCTATAACGTCCGTAAGATGGTTGAGAATGGCTATCTCCTCCAAGAACGGTCAGCCCATGACCGGCGGTCGATTCGGGTGCGTTTGTCGGAAAAAGGCCTGAATTTAAGGAAATTCATCTCGGAAATGTTTGACCGGCAAGCCGCTGCCCTTGGCAAAGTTGACGTTGAGGCCAATGATTTGCGGGTTGCCGCCGATGCGTATCGGGGGCTTGAGCGGTTTTGGATTGATCTGCTGAATTTCAATTTGCGGGGTGCCGCAAGCGGACTCTAGGGCCTGTGCCGGGCGTTTAATCGGCGCTGTTTCCATACCTCTTGATTTGATTTAAGTTCCGCTCGCTGGAAGGCGTTTACTGCTGTCATTTATCGAGGCCGATGATGCGTTTATCGAGTTATTTTTTGCCGGTTCTACGGGAAAACCCTAAAGAGGCGGAAATTGTCTCACACCGTTTGATGTTGCGGGCTGGCATGGTCCAGCAGGCGAGTGCCGGGATATACTCCTGGTTGCCGCTTGGCCTCAAGGTTTTGAAGAAGATTGAAAATATTGTGCGCGAAGAACAGAATCGGGCGCTTGCACAAGAAATCTTGATGCCGACCATCCAATCAGCGGATCTCTGGCGGGAAAGTGGCCGCTATGACGATTATGGGAAGGAAATGCTGCGCATTACCGACCGGCACGAGCGTGACATGCTGTACGGGCCGACCAATGAAGAGCTGATCACCGATATCTTCCGCACCCATGTGCGTTCTTACCGCGACGTGCCCCTGAACCTTTATCACATCCAATGGAAGTTTCGAGATGAGGTGCGGCCAAGGTTTGGAATCATGCGCGGGCGTGAGTTTTTGATGAAAGACGCATATTCATTTGATGTTGATTTTGCCTCTGCGAAAGCATCTTACAACAGAATGTTCGTGTCTTATCTGAAGACATTTTCACGCATGGGGCTGACAGCCATCCCGATGCGCGCAGACTCCGGCCCGATTGGCGGCGACCTTAGTCACGAGTTCATCATTCTGGCCGATACCGGCGAAAGCGAGGTGTTCTACCACCGCGACTGGGAAGATCTGAGCTGGGATGACGGCGGCATCGACTATCATGCTGACTTGCAGCCAATTGTTGATCGTTGGACCGGAACCTATGCAGCCACCGATGAAATGCATGACGCCGCCAATTGTCCTGTGCCGGCAGCGGATTTGCGCCAGCGGCGCGGTATTGAAGTTGGCCATATTTTCCATTTTGGGACCAAATATTCCAATCCGTTGGGGGCCCGGGTAGCGACGCCGGACGGCAAGGAAGTTGACGTTTACATGGGCTCCTACGGGATCGGTGTTTCCCGCCTTGTTGGCGGGGTCATTGAAGCCAGCCATGATGACGACGGTATCATTTGGCCAACGGCGGTGGCGCCGTTCCATGTGGGGGTGATCAATCTCAAAGTGGGTGATACGGATTGCGATCGGCAGGCAGCCGATCTCTACGCAAAGTTCAACATCGGCGGTTTTGACGCGTTGTTGGATGACCGCGACGAGCGGGCTGGTGCGAAAATGGCGACCATGGATCTGATCGGTTTGCCGTGGCAGGTCATTATTGGCCCTCGGGGTATGAAAAATGGTGTTGTTGAAGTGAAGAATCGGCGAACAGGCGAGCGTGCGGAGATGACGCCTGAGGCAGCAATGAACAAGATCATGAGTTGATCTTTAAAGGAGTTCCCGGCATGGCCTTTGGTGCTGTCGAGAGGATGATTGCGTGGCGTTATCTGCGCGCCCGAAGGCAAGAAGGCTTCATTTCGGTTATTGCCGGCTTTTCATTGCTGGGCATTGCCTTGGGTGTGGCGACGTTAATCATCGTTATGTCGGTCATGAATGGCTTTCGCGCGGAACTGCTGACCCGCATCCTTGGCTTGAATGGTCATGTGGCGGTTTATGGTGATCGCGGCCCGATTGCCGAATTTGATGCCGCCGCCTTGCGAATTGCCGAGGTGCCAGGGGTGTTTGCCGTGGTCCCGCAGGTCGAGGGGCAGGCGATGGCAACGGCCAATAATGCCGCCGCCGGGGTGTTGGTGCGCGGGCTGCGAGCCGCTGATTTAACCGCCAAAGGGCCGCTTGCCGACGGCATTTCGCCGGTCGCGGCAGCACGCTTTCGAGCGGGCAAAACAATTTTGCTCGGCAACCGCTTGGCGCAGCGTCTTGGTGTCGCTGCCGGTGACAGGATTGATCTTATTTCCCCCAGCAGTCAAACCACGGTTATGGGCGGTTTGCCGCGCATGAAAACTTATGAAATCGCCGGTTTGTTCGATGTCGGCATGTATGAATACGACAACGGGTTCATTTTCATGCCGCTGAAATCGGCGCAAATTTTTTTCCAAATGAAAGGCAAGGTGTCGGGATTAGAGATCACCTTAGAGGACCCGAATGAAGTCGCATCCCTGGCGCAAGCCTTGCAAACGGCAGCCGGTGAGGGGCTTTGGGTGCGTGACTGGCGGCAGCGTAACAGCAGCTTTTTTAATGCCCTCCAGGTCGAACGTAATGTGATGTTTTTGATCCTAACGCTGATCATTCTGGTGGCTGCTTTTAACGTCATTTCCTCGTTGATCATGCTGGTAAAAGACAAGGGGCGCGGCATTGCCATCCTGCGCACCATGGGGGCCAGCAAAGCGATGGTCACGCGGATCTTTTTTCTGGTCGGCGCCAGTGTCGGCCTGATTGGGACTTTTGTCGGTGCGCTGCTGGGATTGCTGTTTGCCGACAATATCGAAACCATCCGCCGATTCCTGGAAACGATCTCAGGGACCGAGTTATTTGCCGCAGAAATTTATTTCCTCTCGCGTCTGCCGGCGGAAATTGACCCGGCCGAGGTGATCAGCGTCATCACCATGGCTTTGACGCTGTCGTTTTTGGCGACGATTTATCCAGCCTGGCGGGCCTCCCGGTTAGACCCAGTTGAGGCGCTTCGCAATGAATGATCAACCGGCGCTCGCTTTACATGCGGTGTCGCATGCCTTCACGCAAGCAGGCGGTAATGCCCGCCTTGAGGTGTTGCGCGGGATTGACTTGCGCATCGCACCCGGGGAAATGGTCGCGCTGGTGGGACCGTCGGGGGCCGGTAAATCAACCCTGCTGCATATTGCCGGCTTGCTGGAGGCGCCGGATGCCGGGCGGGTGATCATCGGCGGCCAGGACTGTTCTGATTTAGGTGATCACGAGCGCACATTGGCGCGTCGTCAAAAGCTTGGCTTCGTGTATCAATTTCATCATCTTCTGCCGGAATTTACCGCCCTTGAGAACATTATGCTGCCGCAGATGATTCGCGGCTTGGGGCAGCGCCAGGCGCGCGACCGCTCAAGTGAACTATTGCGCATGGTCGGCCTATCCGAACGCCAAGGGCACCGACCGGCAAAACTATCCGGTGGCGAGCAGCAGCGTGTCGCCATCGCCCGGGCGATCGCAAACGTGCCGCAATTACTGCTCGCCGATGAGCCGACCGGCAATCTTGACCCGGACACCGCCGCACTTGTTTTTGAGCAATTGCGCGGGATTGCCAAAGGTGCCCAATTGGCGGCCCTGGTGGCGACTCATAACCTTGACCTGGCGGCCCGCATGGATCGGACATTGACGCTGCGTGATGGCCATCTTGAAAGCCTTTAAGCAGGCATCGCCCGGGCGGCGCATTTAACCGATGACGCCGGCGGTTGGCTATGGAATGCTACCCGTGGATTCGATTAACAGCGCTGCTGCGGGGGCTCATGGCGTTTGCCAATTTCGTTCATTTACGGGTGCACACCTCCTATTCGCTGGCCGAAGGGGCGATTAAGGTCAAAGACCTTGTCGCGCTGTGCCAAAAAGAGACCATGCCGGCGGTGGCGATAACCGATACCGCGAACCTGTTTGGGGCCTTGGAGTTCGCCACCAGTGCCGCTGCCGGTGGCGTGCAGCCGATTATTGGCTGTCAAATCAACATCCGCTGTCAGCCGCGCGAAGGCAAAGGTAATTTGCAAGTTGTGGGTGGAACCGGGCACGTCACGCCGCCACCTGATCAAATGGTTTTGTTGGCCCAATCTGAGGTTGGTTATGGCAATTTGATGGCGCTGGTTAGCCAGGCTTATCTGGAATCCGATCCAGGTGAGTTGCCGCAGATTGCCCGTGACAGCCTAACCGACCGAAGCGCCGGCTTGATCGCCCTCAGCGGCGGCCCACGGGGTGCCGTGTCGCGGTTGCTGAAAGAACAGCGGCAAGCGGCGGCACACGAAGAATTAACATGGCTTTCAAAAATATTTCCCGGGCGACTTTATGTGGAACTTCAACGCCATGGTTTGGCTGAGGAAGCTGCCTTGGAAGAAGGCCTTTTGGATTTGGCCTATGAGCTCGAACTGCCATTGGTCGCCACCAATGACTGCTATTTTTCTGACCGCAGTATCGCTGAAGCACATGACGCTTTGTTGTGCATCGCCCAAGGCATGACGGTCAGTAATCACAACCGCCGGCGGGTAACGCCAGAGCATGGTTTTAAGTCAGCCGATGAAATGCGGGCATTGTTTGCAGATTTACCTGAGGCGGTTGACAACACATTGGTCATCGCCCAGCGCTGCGCTTTTATGCCCGAGAAACGCCAGGAGTCGATTCTGCCGCCATTTGATACCGCCGGTGGCCGCGATGAAAATGACGAACTTCGCGAGCAGGCCCATGCCGGCCTAACCGACCGTCTGGCCGCACAGGTGATGACGGCAGACATGGATGAAGAGGCCCGGCGCACCGCTGCCGCGCCCTATCGTCAACGCCTCGATATGGAATTGGATGTCATTATCGAGATGGGCTTTCCAGGCTATTTCCTGATCGTCGCCGATTTCATTCAATGGGCAAAAGATCGCGGCATACCGGTTGGGCCAGGGCGGGGTTCGGGTGCCGGCTCAGCGGTCGCTTGGGCGTTAAAAATTACCGATCTTGATCCACTTCGCTGGGGCTTGCTGTTTGAGCGGTTCTTAAACCCGGAACGGATTTCAATGCCTGACTTCGATATTGATTTCTGCCAGGACCGACGCGACGAAGTGATCAATTATGTGCAAGAAAAATATGGTGACGATCGGGTTGCCCAAATCATTACTTTCGGAAAACTGCAGGCGCGTGCGGTTTTGCGCGATGTGGGCCGGGTTTTGGAAATGCCCTATGGGCAGGTTGACCGGATCTGTAAGTTGGTACCGAACAACCCGGCCAGCCCCGTAACATTGGCGGAAGCCGTTGCAGGTGAGCCGGAATTGCAGCAACAGCGGGACAATGACGAAACAGTTGGCCAACTTATCGCCACCTCATTGAAACTTGAAGGCCTTTACCGGCATGCCTCAACCCATGCGGCCGGGGTTGTGATTGGTGATCGGCCACTTGACCAGCTGGTTGCGCTGTACCGCGATCCGCGTTCGGAAATGCCGGCAACTCAGTTCAACATGAAATGGGTCGAAGAAGCCGGGCTGGTGAAGTTTGACTTTCTCGGCTTGAAAACCCTCAGCGTGTTGAGCCGGGCTGTGGCATTGATCCATGAAACCTGCGGGGTAGAGATTGATCTTGCGGGATTACCGCTGGACGATTCGGCGACATTCGATCTGCTTGGACGTGGTGACACGGTCGGCGTCTTCCAGTTGGAAGGGGCGGGCATGCGCGACACTCTGAAAAAGCTTCGACCCGACCGTTTTGAAGATATTATCGCCCTTGTGTCATTGTACCGCCCGGGGCCAATGGCGAACATTCCGAAATATATCGCCTGTAAGCACGGCCAAGAAGCACCTGACTATATGCATCCGAAGCTTGAGCCGGTGCTGACCGAAACCTTTGGCATCATGATTTACCAAGAACAGGTACAGCGGGCAGCACAGGTGCTTTCCGGTTACACTCTTGGCGGCGCTGATAAGCTGCGCCGGGCGATGGGCAAAAAGATCAAGGCCGAAATGGACGCACAACGGGAAACTTTTGTGCAAGGCGCTGTCGAAAACGACGTAAACGCGGCGAAAGCATCGGAAATCTTTGATCAAATTGCTGCCTTCGCAGGCTACGGCTTTAACAAAAGCCACGCTGCCGCCTATGCCCTGATTGCCTATCAAACAGCCTATTTGAAAGCGCATTATCCGGTACAGTTTTTTGCCGCTTCGATGACCTATGATATGGGTAATACCGATAAACTGAACGTTTTCCGCCAAGAGTTGCAGGCCACCGGTTTAAAGTTGCTGGGACCGGATATTAACCGTTCTGAAGCGCGTTTTGCGGTTGAGAAAACAGCGGACGGCTTCGCTGTGCGGTTCGCCCTGGCGGCGATCAAAAACGTTGGCGAAGCGGCGATGACGGCGTTGATCAGCGAACGCCGGGCCAATGGCCCATTCGCCGATGTGAATGATTTTGCCAATCGCATTGATGCCCGGGTCGCCAACAAACGCTTGCTTGAGAATTTAGCCAAAGCCGGAGCCTTTGACCGGCTGTTGGATAATCGCGCGCGGGTATTTGAGAATGTGGAGACCGTGTTACGGCATGCCAACGCGGCGGCACAGGATCGCGGCTCTAACCAAGTGAACCTGTTTGCTGCCGGCGGCGGTGCGGCAATGTCGGAGCTGCGCTTGCGGGATCGGCCTGAATGGCCGCCGTTGGAGCGGCTGCGAAATGAGTTTGAGGCGCTTGGATTTTACCTTTCAGCACATCCCCTTGATAGTTATGGGCGGACACTTGAACGCCTTGGTGCGGTGCCGTTTGAACGCCTGGCAGCAACTGTCGCGGCACAGCGCGGAACCGCAGCCCGGGTCAAAATCGCTGGTGTTGTCGTCGCCTCTAAATTACGCACATCGGCGCGCGGTAACCGCTTTGCATTCGTTTCCTTGACTGATCAGTCGGGGGTTTTTGAAGTGACCGTGTTTTCCGAGGTTTTGGCGTCCGCTCGTGACATGCTGGAGGCGGGAACGCCCTTGCTGATCACCGCTAATGCCAATCTGGAGGATGATACGGTCAAACTGCTCGCGCAGCGGATTGAGGCCTTGGATCAAGCTGTTGATCGCACCTCGGCAGGGATGCTGATCCATGTCAAAGATGATCAGGTGCTGCCGCCATTAGCATCGTTAATGGCCGATCAAAAGCGTGGCCGCGGGACCGTGAAAATTATTGTCGATGCAGCCGATAAGGAAGTCGTTATTCCGCTGCCTGATTTGTATCAAATTTCATCTGCAACCCGGGCGGCGGTTAAATCGCTGCCGGGAATTGTTGATGTGCAAGAAATTTAACGGGAGCTGATTGTCATGGCGGTAAAACGCATTGCTGTTTTAGGGTTTTCGCTGGAATCGAATCGCTTTTCACCTGATTGCGGGGAAGCTGATTTTCGCGAGCGAAGCTTTTTGGTTGGCGATGAAATCAGTCTTGATGCGCGGGCCGAAGCACCTGTTCATGATACCAGCATGTGCGGGTTCTATGCCGAAATGGACCGGCTGCATGGGGGGCCTGACGGCTGGCAAGCGGTCCCCATTCGTTTCATCGCTTCGATGCCTGCCGGGCCTGTCGAAGAAGCGTTTTTCAATCAATTTATTGCCGATACAAGGGCAGATTTGACCGCCGCACTACCTGTTGACGGGGTCTATATCTGTGAACACGGCGGCGCCATAGCCACCCATACCCATGATCCTGATGGGGTGGTCTTTGAGATGGTCCGGCAGACCGTTGGCCCAGATGTGCCGATTGTCGCGACGCTGGATTTGCATTGTAATATTTCCGATGAGATGCAGGCGGCGGTGAACCTGATGATTGGTTATCGCAGCAATCCGCATATTGACCAGTTTGAGCGCGGCCAAGAGGCGGCCAATGCGTTGCAGGAAATGCTCGCCGGATTGCGGCCATATAGCTATCGCGTGCGTTTGCCTTTGGTGGCACCGTCGACGACGCAGTTGACGGCTGACGGTTATCCCTATGGTGATCTGATTAAACGCGGCCAAGAAAAAATTGATGACGAGATTATGAATGTCTCGGCGGTGACAGGGTTTGCCTTTGCCGATACGCCTAAAAATGGCCTCACCATCATTGTCACGGCGCGAACCGATCCGGCCGCCGCCAAACAGGTTGCCATTGATCTTGCCACCGCTGCCTGGGCTGACAGGGAACGATATGTGCCGGCGTTGATCAGCTTGGACGACGCGGTTAACAAGGCCTTGGCCGTCGCGGCAGATGCTGCCTTGCCGGCGTTATTATTTGCCGATCCGGCGGATAACCCAGGTGGCGGTGGACGCGGCAACACAGCTTATATCCTTGAGGCGTTTCACCGTGCCGGCGTGACAAATTGTGCACTGACACCGTTTTTCGATGCCGCGCTGGTCGCCCAGGCCACGGCCGCAGGTGAGGGGGCGGTGATCCAAGCTGAGTTTAACCGCGCGGAAACACAGCCTTTATCGCTGCCCTATTCAGCACCAGCGACGGTGATTCGGGTATCCGACGGCGCGTTCATCGGCGGCTTCGGCATGGCGGCCGGCAAGACCATGAATACAGGCCCGACCGTGGTGCTGGATGTGGGCGGCATTCTGGTGGTTGTGATCAGCCGCCGGCAACAGGGATTGAGCAGCGACTATTTCACCGCGTTTGGGATTGATACCGCTGCCATGCGGTCATTGGTTGTAAAGTCACGTGGGCATTTCCGCGCAGGTTTTAAGCATCTGTTTGACCCGGAACATATCCATGAAATTGATGTGCCGGGCTTAACATCGCCTATTTTGTCGCGGTTTGATTGGCAATACCTGCCACGTCCGGTCTATCCGCTTGACCAAAATACCCAGTGGAGTCCAACAGCAATCGATTAGCAACACGGTTAATGGCGCAATTAGTGCAATTGAACCATTGCACTACGGTGATCTTTACATCACAGTATCAATAATAATTTGGCACGCAGAAAATGTAGTGTCTTTGAACTAGGGATTATACGGAAGGGAGTTGATCGCAAGGGCATCTTGCTGTGCTTGTGGTGGTCGGTCTATGCCACGCATGATGTGTCCTCGATCATTTAATTGAATGGATTCAGTCACAAATTTTTCGCCCACACCGCGCGGCGACGAGAACGACACGATACTGGAGGTCAGCGATATCGCTGTGCGCTTCGGTGGCATTATCGCCCTTGATGGTGTCAGCTTTAATGTTCGGCGGGGGATTGTGCAGGGGCTGATCGGCCCTAATGGCGCAGGGAAAACCACCCTATTTAATTGCCTTAGCCGGCTGTATATCCCGAACCAAGGCGATATTCGTTTTCAGGGTAAAACAATCCTCAACAGCCCGCCGCACCAAATGGCCGAGATCGGCATCGGGCGGACTTTCCAGAATCTGGCGTTGTTTAAGACCATGACCGTGCTCGACAATATTATGGTCGGTGGTCATGCGCGCAGCCGCAGTGATTTCGTCTCCAATGCATTCCGGTTGCCGTGGGTGTCGCGTGAAGAGAATAATCTGCGCGAAGCAGCCTGGGAATTGATCGATTATCTGGAGTTGAATGACGTTGCCTACCAACAAGTCGGCGGCCTGCCTTTCGGTACGCAAAAACGTGTTGAGATGGGGCGGGCGCTGGCCGCCGAGCCAACGCTGCTGTTGCTGGATGAACCAGCCGGCGGGTTGAACCATGATGAAGTCAATGAATTAGGTGATTTGATCAAGCAGGTTCGGGATGACCGCGACATTACCGTGCTGCTGGTCGAGCATCACATGAGCTTGGTTATGAGCGTTTCTGACCAGATTGTGGCGATTGATTTTGGCCGCAAAATTGGTGAGGGAACGCCTGAAGAAATTCAACAAAACCAGAATGTTATTAACGCCTACTTGGGGACGCCGGAATAATGGCCTTGCTGGAAGTAAATAATTTACAGGCCTTTTATGGCCCAATCCAAGCACTCCACGGTATCAGCTTTTCGCTGGACGAGGGGTCGGTAACCACAATCTTAGGCGCCAATGGCGCCGGTAAGACAACCACCTTGCGGTCGATCTGTGGGATGGTCAAAATCGATGGCTCGGTGATCATGGACGGCAAAGAGGTCGCCGGCCAGGCAACCGAATCGATTGTCCGAACCGGAATTGCACATGTGCCCGAGGGACGTGGGACTTTTACCCGTGTGTCGGCGGAAGAAAATTTGCTGTTAGGTGCCTATACGCGCGGCGATCGTGCCGGTGTGGCGGACGATATTGAGCGTGTTTACAGCTATTTTCCGCGCTTGAAGGAACGCCGCTCGCAGCAAGCAGGGACCCTGTCCGGCGGTGAGCAACAAATGCTGGCTGTTGGCCGGGCGATGATGCTGCGGCCGCGGATCATGCTGTTGGATGAGCCGTCATTTGGTTTGGCGCCGCTGATTGTTGAAGAATTGTTCAACATTTTGCGGACGATTAACCAAAAAGAGCAGGTCAGCATGTTGTTGGTGGAGCAGAACGCCACCTTGGCCCTGAATTTGGCAGATCATGCCTATCTGCTTGAAACAGGCAATGTTGTCATTTCTGGAACCTCCCAAGAAATTGCCGCCGATGAAGGTGTGCGTAAATCCTATCTCGGTTACTAGGAGCGAGTTTGGTCATGGACTTATTTTTACAACAGACCCTCAGCGGACTCGCGACAGGGGCAATTTACGCGTCATTGGCATTGGCTGTGGTGATGATTTACCAAGCCATTGACCATTTTAATTTCGCCCAAGGCGAAATGGCGATGTTTTCAACCTTTATTGCCTGGCAGATGATCGAAATGGGCATGCCCTATTGGGCTGCTTTCGCCGTTTGTTTGGCGTTTTCATTCATTGGCGGGATGGCCATCGAGCGAATTATTTTCGCGCCGCTGCATAGCGCGCCGGTCTTATCGCATATCGTGGTCTTTATTGCCTTAACGTTGATTTTCAATGCTTTGGCAGGCTTCTTTTGGGAGTTCACGATTAAAGAATTCCCAAGTCCATTCCCCGATAAACTGCCGTTCGAGACGAATTTGATCGGTCCCCATGAAGTTGGTGTGGTGATTGTGACGATTATTATGCTCGGCTTAATCTATGCCTTCTTCCGCTTTACCTCCGTTGGCTTGGCCATGCGGGCCGCTGCCGCTAACCCGGACTCGGCCCTGTTGGTCGGTGTCAGTGTCAAGCGGATGCTTGGTCTTGGTTGGGGTCTAGCCGCAGTGGTTGGTGCCGTTGCCGGGATGATGATCGCGCCGGTGGTTTTCTTAGAGCCGAATATGATGCTGACGGTGCTGCTATACGGCTTCGCCGGTGCCGTGGTTGGCGGTTTAACCAGTCCTGGCGGTGCCGTTGTCGGTGGTTTTTTGATGGGTATTTTGGAAAACCTGGCCGGTGAGTATTTGATTGGCAGTGAGTTGAAACTGACCTTCGCCCTGGTGGTGATTGTGGCAGTCTTATTATTCCGGCCGGCAGGTTTGTTTGGCCGGATCGTTGTGCAGAGGGTTTGATTTATGACTGTCGAAAAAATGAGTGTCGGAAACCGGATTGATCCGGCAACCAAGCTTAAAATCATGAATATTGAGCTGCCGCAATGGCGCGCGTTCATGATTGTCGCAGGATTAGCATTGGCGGTCATCTTGCCGTTTATCGTCGAAGGTTTTAGCGTCTTTCAGCTGACCCAGGTGATGGTATATGCGATTGCTGTTCTCGGTTTGAATCTGCTAACCGGTTTCAACGGTCAATTCTCGCTTGGCCATAGCGCCTTCTACGCTTTGGGTGCTTACACCACCGCGATCATGATCGATCAGTATGAAATCACCTATTACTGGACGATTATACCTGCTGGGATCATCTGTTTTGTTGGTGGTTTCCTGTTTGGTTTGCCGGCATTGCGCTTGGATGGTTTGTATTTAGCCTTGGCGACCTTTGCCTTGGCCGTCGCCACCCCGCAATTGCTGCGTTATGAGCATTTTGAGGGCTTCACCGGCGGGGTTCAGGGCTTAGATGTTTTCAAACCCGATTCGCCCGTTGAATTCTTGAATGCCGACCAGTGGCTGTATTTCTTTGTCTTATTCTCCGGTATCCTGTTGATCATCGGTGCTTGGAATCTGGTGCGTGGCCGCACCGGTCGGGCGATGATTGCGATTCGCGACAATCCCATCGCGGCGCGCAGCATGGGGATTAATACCGCGGCCTATAAATCGCTGACATTTGGGGTTAGTGGTTTTTACACCGGCATTGCCGGGGCCCTGGGTGCGATTGTTGCCGAGTTTGTTGCACCCGATAGTTTCACATTCTTCTTATCGGTTTGGTTTTTGGTCGGGATGGTTGTTGGTGGTTTGGCGTCTATTCCAGCCGCAATCATGGGTGGGTTTTTCATCGTCTATGGGCAAAACTTTTCCGAAGAGGTGGTCATCAATCTGTTTGGTGATGACCCAAGCAAAAAGGCCCTCATTTGGGTGTTTTACGGTGCGATCTTAATTTTCACCGTTTATGTGGTTCCCAATGGCGTTGCCGGTTTGGTGCGTCGCTGGGTGGCCCGATTTGCACGATAACCGACCGGGCTGTAATGCTTGGTTAAGACTTCAAAAAGACCTGGAACGGGCGACATAAATAACTTTAATCAGGGAAGCAAAGCAGGAGGCTTTAGTTCATGAAACTTCATCAAATCACCCTTGCCAGTGCAGCTGTTCTGGCTCTGGGCATCAGCGGCGCAATGGCTGCTAATGCACCTGGGGTTACCGATACTGAAATCACCATTGGTAACACCAACCCATACAGTGGACCGGCATCAAGCTACAGTGTCTATGGTAAAGCCATTGGAGCATGCTGGAACTGGGTCAATGACAATGGCGGGATTAACGGCCGTAAGATCAAGTGGATCTCCTATGATGACGGTTACAGCCCCCCCAAAACCAAAGAACAGATCCGGAAATTGGTTGAACGCGATAAAGTCGCTTTCACGTTCCAAACTTTGGGTACACCAACCAATTCGGCCGTTCATAAATACATGAACAAGAAAAAAGTCCCGCATCTGTTCCTGGCAACCGGCGCCACCAAATGGGGTCAGCCGAACAAATATCCATGGACCATGGGCTGGCAGCCGAACTATCAAACCGTTGGTGCCATCTTCGGCAACTACATCCTCGACAACACACCGAACGCCAAAGTCGCCATCCTCAATCAGAATGACGATTACGGTAAAGACTATGTCATCGGGATGCAAAAGGCGATGGGCGACAAGTTTGACAAAATGGTTGTTAAGCGGGAAACCTACGAAACTTCAGATCCGACCGTTGATAGCCAAATCGTGAGCTTGGCCAACAGTGGCGCCGATGTTTTCGTGAACATCTCAATTCCAAAATTTGCTGCCCAGGCGATTAAGAAAATGGCCGCGATTGGTTGGAAGCCTCTGCATCTGTTGAACGACGTGTCGGCCGCCATTGCCGCCACCTACGTTCCGGCCGGTGTCGAAAATTCTAAAGGCATCATCTCGGTTGATTTCTACAAAGATCCGAACGACCCAGAGTGGGCCAACGATCCGGAAACCCTTGCCTGGCGCAAGTGGATGGCCGAATATCAGCCACGTGGTGACCTGAAAAACAAAATGAACTCATATGCTTGGGCCGTTTGCCACACCATGATTGCGGTGTTGAAGCAAGCTGGTGACGACCTCAGCCGTGAAAACATCATGAAGCAAGCAGCTAACCTTAATCAGGTTAAAGTGCCGATGCTTCTGCCGGGCATGGTCGTTGACACAAGCCCGACAGATTTCTATCCGCTTGAGCAAATGCAGATGATGAAATTTGACGGTGAGCGGAACGTTCGTTTTGGTCCGCTGATCAGCGCCGAAACCGAATAATAACGGCTACATATTTTGGATAGCTGAGGGTCGCCGGTCACCGGCGGCCCTTTTTCTTGTGTTATCGCCCGCAAGCGCTTGCATTCATCGCGGTCAGGCGTTAGAAGGGCGACCATCTCACACACGGATTTGGCGGCACTCAGGTGAGAGTCGCTCCGGTCTCGAGAAATCGGGAAATGTCCGTGGCGGTACAACCGGAAAATGAAAGGACATCCCGATGGCGATGCCAACATTTACAATGCGCGAATTGCTGGAAACCGGCGTTCATTTTGGTCACCATACCCGGCGCTGGGATCCGCGCATGAAGTCGTACATCTTTGGTGTGCGAAACAACATTCACATTCTTGACCTGCAACAAACCGTGCCGTTGTTGCACCGCGCCCTGCAAGCTGTCCGTGACACGGTGGCAAAAGGTGGCCGGGTGTTATTTGTCGGCACCAAGCGGCAGGCCTCGGAACTGATTGCCGAAACCGCGGCCCGGTCAGGGCAGTATTACGTCAACCACCGCTGGTTGGGCGGCATGTTGACCAACTGGAAAACCATTTCAGGGTCCATTAAGCGCTTGCGCGAGCTGGAAGAGCAGTTGTCGCAAGATGGTTTGGGCCTGACCAAGAAAGAGATGCTTGGGTTGACTCGCCAACGCGAGAAGCTGGAGCGGTCACTTGGCGGCATCAAAGAAATGGGCGGTCTGCCGGATATCATGGTCGTGATCGATACCAATAAAGAAGCGATTGCCATTGCCGAAGCGAACACATTGGGAATTCCGGTTGTTGCTGTGTTGGACAGTAACTCTAACCCTGCCGGCGTGAACCATCCGATTCCCGGCAATGATGACGCCATGCGGGCGATTACCCTGTATTGCGATTTGATCAACGGTGCCATCCTGGATGGCTTGCAGCAGGAAGCGACGGCGTCCGGTAAGGACATGGGCGAAGCAGTTGAAGCCCCTGTCGAACCGGCTTTAAGTGCGGCCCCTGAAGTGGCCCCTGAAGTGGCCCCTGAAGTGTCTGCGGAAGCTTCACCCGAGCCGGTTGCGGAAGCTGCACCGGCTGCTGCTGCCGACGCCGGCCCGGAAGCTGAAACACCGTCAGCGTAAGCTGGCGGTGTGGTCGCAAATCTAGGCGATATTTTTAACCGATGATGCGTCGCCTGGCGTGGCGGACGTGTTGATTTTCGAGCATATCCAAGATCAAGAGGAAAGACGATGGCTGTTACCGCTGCAATGGTGAAGGAACTGCGCGAGAAATCTGGCGCCGGCATGATGGATTGTAAAAAAGCTCTCAATGAGACCGAGGGCGACGTTGACGCGGCGGTTGATTGGCTGCGCAAAAAAGGTCTATCGGCGGCGGCAAAGAAATCTAGTCGGGTTGCCGCCGAGGGCTTGATCGGTGCCGTGACGGCGGGTCAAAAGGGCGCGTTGATTGAAGTTAACTCCGAAACTGATTTCGTCGCGCGCAATGAAGCTTTCCAGGGTTTTGTTACGGGGCTTGCGGCGCTCTCCTTGACCCATGAGGGCGACCTTGCGGCCTTGGTTGCAGCCGATTTTCCGGGAAGCGGCCGCACCGTGGCGGATGAATTAACGCATAACATCGCCACCATTGGGGAGAACATGACCATCCGCCGTGCCGAAGTGCAGGCGGTCGAAACCGGTTTGGTTGTCTCCTATGTGCACAATGCATCGGCCCCGGGCCTTGGCAAAATTGGTGTGCTGGTTGCCTTGGAATCAACCGGCGACGGCGGCAAGCTGGAGGCACTTGGCAAACAGGTTGCCATGCACATCGCAGCAACCGCACCGCAAAGCCTGAGCATTGAAGATTTGGACCCAACGCTGATCGACCGTGAGCGTGAGGTGCTGTCCGATCAAGCACGGGCATCAGGTAAGCCTGAGGAAATCATTGGTAAAATGGTCGAAGGCCGCCTGCGGAAATTCTATGAAGAAGCTGTTCTGTTAGAGCAGGTTTTCGTCATCGATAACGAAACGAAGGTCGGCAAAGTGGTTGAAAAAGCTGCTGCCGACATTGGCGCACCTGTTAAAATTACCGGCTTTTCGCGTTTGGTTCTGGGCGAAGGCGTTGAACGCGAAGAAACTGATTTTGCCGCAGAGGTTGCCGCCACCCTATCAAGCTGACACAATTAGGCGATCGGCGGCGGTAAGCCGCCGGTCCACCAACCGTGAGGGCGGGCTGAAGACAATGGGAGACAGCGGTGCACATTGATCGCGTGTTGCTGAAAATTTCTGGCGAAGCCCTTATGGGGGAAAAACCCTATGGCCTTGATCCGGCAATGGTTGACCGGGTCGCTGACGAGATTAAATCTGTTCACGAACTTGGGGTCGAAGTTTGTTTGGTCATCGGCGGCGGTAATATCTTTCGAGGCATTTCTGCTGCCGCCAATGGCATGGAACGCTCAACCGGCGATTACATGGGCATGTTGGCAACGGTTATGAATGCCATGGCCATGCAAAGTGCCCTGGAAGCCAAAGGCATCCAAACACGGGTGCAGTCGGCCCTACCGATTTCCGCCGTTTGTGAGCCATATATCCGCCGCCGTGCGGTGCGCCATATGGAAAAGAAACGCATCGTTATTTTTGCTGCCGGTACCGGTAACCCTTACTTTACAACCGATACCGCGGCAGCGCTGCGCGCCTCTGAAATGGGCTGTAAAGCGTTGCTGAAGGCAACCAAAGTGGATGGCGTTTATGACGCTGATCCGGAAACCCATCCGAATGCGAAACGCTTTGATGAGCTAACTTACCTTGATGTTTTGTCGAAAGATTTGAAAGTGATGGATGCGCCGGCAATTTCATTGGCACGGGAAAATGGTATCCCGATTTTGATCTTTTCAATCCACAAAACAGGCGCATTTGCGGAAGTTGTGAATGGCCGTGGTAGGTTCACAATAATTCGCGAAGAGGATTAAATCATGGCTGAAGAACCTGATCTTGACGACTTAGAGCGGCGCATGGACGGCGCCTTGACAGCTTTGAGTAAAGAATTTCAAGGCCTGCGTGCCGGCCGGGCGTCTGCTGCCTTGTTAGAACCGATTGTCGTCGATGCCTATGGTCAGAAGATGCCCATCAACCAGGTTGGGACCATTGGTGTGCCGGAACCGCGCCTGCTCACGGTGCAGGTCTGGGACAAGACCATGACCAAGGCTGTTGAAAAGGCCATTCGGGACGCAAACCTTGGCCTAAATCCGCAGGGCGAGGGACAGTTAATCCGGATTCCGATCCCGGATTTGAGCGAAGAACGCCGCACCGAGTTATCAAAGATTGCCAGTAAATACGCTGAATCAACAAGGATCGCGGTCCGTAATGTCCGCCGGGACGGCATGGAAACCCTGAAAAAGCTCGAGAAGGATGGTGACATGGGTCAAGATGATCGCCATCTGTATGAAACGGAAATTCAGGAAATGACAGACCGACACATCAAGAAAATTGATGATAGCTTGGCCCATAAGGAAAAGGAGATCATGCAGGTCTGATGTCTACGGACGTTGCAACTGAGATTGGTGATCTTACCGTCCCGCAGCATGTGGCCATTATTATGGATGGTAATGGACGCTGGGCTCGGCAACGGATGCGCCCACGGACCATGGGCCATGCAGCCGGGCTGGAGGTATTGCGCGAAATAATCCGTGCCGGTCTGGAGTTAAACATCGGCTTTCTGACCTTTTTTGGATTTTCCACCGAGAATTGGAACCGCCCTGCCGACGAAGTATCGTTTTTGATCGATCTGCTGCGGCGCTACTTGCAGCGCGAAGTTGTCAAACTGCATGAACAAGGGGTGCGTTTGCGCTTCATCGGTAATCGCGATCGATTTGATGATGATATTCGGGCGTTGTTGGTCAATGCCGAGCAGCTCACACGGCAAAATACGGCGCTGAACGTAACAATCGCCCTAAGTTATGGCGGCCGTGAGGAAATAGTTTCCGCCGCGCGGCGGCTTGCCGAAGCTGCTGTGCGCGGTGACATTGCGGTTGATGAGATTGACGAGACAAGGTTTGAAGCGGCGTTATTTACCGCCAGCCTGCCGGCCCCTGATTTGCTTATCCGGACCAGCGGCGAGAAGCGCTTGTCAAATTTTCTATTATGGCAAACAGCCTACACTGAATTCGTTTTCACGGATGTTTTATGGCCCGATTTCAGTGCTGAACACCTGCAACAAGCCGTTGCCGAGTTTGGCAGTCGGGACCGGCGCTTCGGCGGGATTATTGGATAACATGTATGTCTCGGATGGCCCTGCGCAGTAATTTGACGATTCGACTGCTATCGTCATCGGCGATATTGCCTGTGGTGGCTGTTATTCTTTACATCGGCGGCCTGGCGTTGACAGCTTGTCTGATTGTCATCGCCGCGGCAATGGCCTGGGAATGGACCAAAATGCTGGACGGGTCCGGCTTGGCAAAACGGTTCAGTGTCCTTGCGGCAATTTTAACAGGGCTTTTAACCGCCCTTGTTTTAAGCATTGAGCTGCATCAAGCCGCCATAAGCTTGGTCTTTGCCGTGGCTGGATCGCTGATCATATTTGGTGCCGTGCTCTGGCGTCAGCAGGCCGAACGGCCGCTGTTGTTGATTTTGGGGCTACCGATCATCGTCGTTGGTTGCGCCGCCGTTGGGGTCCTGCGCGGAGATGATCATAGCGGCCTGGTGTTGGTGCTTTGGGGCGTCGGCGCCGTGATTGCCACCGATACCGGCGGCTATATTTTCGGTCGCTTGATCGGCGGCCCCCGCTTGGCCCCGCGGGTGAGCCCGGCGAAGACCTGGTCAGGGCTTCTTGGCGGCGCTGCCCTAGCGGCAATTTTCGGTGGTGTATTGGCGCAATCGCTTGGCGGTATCACGCCGGCCTATCTGGCGCTGTGGTCGGCCTTGCTGGCGGTTATTTCGCAAGCGGGAGACCTTGCGGAATCTGCCGTAAAGCGTCATGTTGGCGTCAAAGATTCAGGAAGTTTAATACCTGGGCATGGCGGTCTTCTGGACCGATTGGATGGCCATTTAGCAGCATTGCCAATGGTCTTGGCGATTGCCGTCTTCACCGGGCGCAATCCTATAGAATGGTCGGGGTTTTAGACGGATGTCTGGGGCAAAGCAGCGCAAACGGATTGCAATTTTGGGATCAACCGGCTCGGTCGGGGTCAATACACTTGATCTGGTTGAACGCCATCCGGAGCGGTATGACGTTGTTGCTTTAACAGCCCATAGCAATTATCAAGCGCTTGCCGCGCAAGCCATGCGGTTAAACCCTGAGGTGGTGGCAATCGCTGATCGGCAAAGCTATCACGATTTAAAAGCGGCATTGGCAGGGACCACCATCAGGGTCCTGGCCGGCGATGAGGGCATTGTTGAGGCCGCCGCTGAGCTGGCCGATTGGACAATGTCGGCGATTGTTGGCGCCGCAGGTTTAAAACCGACGCTGACAGCGATCCGGCAAGGCGGCACGGTGGCGCTGGCGAACAAGGAATGTCTGGTTTGCGCCGGGCCTGTGATGATGCGTGCCGTGGCGGCATCAGGGGCCACATTGCTGCCTGTGGACAGTGAGCACAATGCCATTTTCCAAGTTTTTGACAGCACCAATCGTGACCGCATTGAACAGATTATTCTGACCGCTTCCGGCGGTCCTTTCCGTGATCTCAGCATCGCTGAAATGCGTTTAAAAACACCTGCACAGGCGGTTGCACATCCAAATTGGTCAATGGGTGCGAAAATCTCCGTTGATTCAGCGACGATGATGAACAAAGGCCTAGAAGTCATTGAAGCTCATTATCTTTTTGATATGCCTGACCAACAAATTGATGTCCTGATTCATCCGCAATCAATCATCCATTCGATGGTCGCTTATGTGGATGGCTCGGTTTTAGCGCAGCTTGGGGCGCCTGATATGCGAACTCCGATCGCCTATTGTTTAGCCTGGCCGGACCGGATGCCGGCGCCAAGCGAGCGGCTTGATCTGGCCCGTATTGGGCAGTTGGATTTCAGCGCGCCTGACGTTAGCAGATTTCCCTGTCTACAACTCGCGCGGGCGGCATTGATTGGTGGGCAAGCCATGACCATTTGTCTGAATGCCGCCAACGAGGTTGCGGTTGCTGCTTTCCTGGCCGGTAAGACCGGCTTTTGCGATATTGCCGAGGTGGTCGAAACAGTGATCGCTGCGGCGACCGCTTGGGATTGTGAAACTGTCGACCAAATCATTGAAATTGATCAATGGGCACGGACCGCTGCCACGATCGCCATCGACGGTCTTGGCAGTGCCAAGTTAGCGAGCGGCGACGACGATTGATGATCACAGCAGATTATATTTGGTGAGTTATGGACATTATTTGGACCTATATTTTGCCGTTCCTCGGTATTTTGACCGCTTTGGTTTTTGTCCATGAATTAGGGCATTACAGCGTCGCGCGCTGGGCCGGCGTCAAAGTTGAAGTGTTTTCGATTGGTTTTGGACCGGAGATTTTTGGCTGGACCGCCGCTTCCGGCACGCGCTGGAAATTCTCGGCCATTCCCTTAGGTGGCTACGTCAAGATGTTTGGCGATGCAGACCCTGCCAGCACACGCGGAGACGGCCTGGAGGGCATGTCGGAGGCCGAACGCGCGCTGGCCTTTCACCATAAACCGCTCAGGGACCGGGCGCTGATCATTGCCGCTGGTCCAGCGGCTAATTTTGTTTTTGCGATTGTTTTGTTGACCGCCATGTTTATCAGTGCCGGACAACCCTATGCGCCAGCCGTGCTTGACAAAGTGTTGCCGGACAGTGCGGCGGCAGCGGCCGGATTGCAGGTGAATGATCGAGTCATCGAACTGGATGGTGTAACAATCACCAAATTTGAGGATATGCGACGGCTGATCATGGACAATCCTGGGGTCAGTTTAGCGATGACCATCGAGCGTGCTGGCAGCCAGTTGGATCTGACCATCGTCCCGCAGGTCTCGGAACGGGTTGATCGTTTTGGCAATAGCCACCGCATTGGCCTTCTGGGCGTGAACAGCCAGCAGGTTGAGACCGTTCGCTTAGGGCCTGTTGCGGCTGTCGGCGCGGCAGTGAACGAAACCTATTCTTTGGTCACCCGCACACTGGCGTCGCTTGGACAAATCATCACCGGCAGCCGCACCGTCGAGGAATTAGGCGGACCATTGCGGATTGCTCAAATGTCCGGGGCGGTGGCACAAACAGGGTGGCTGCAGACTGTTTGGTTCATGGCCATTCTGTCCGTAAACCTTGGGCTGATTAACTTATTCCCGATTCCGGTACTCGATGGTGGGCATCTGTTATTTCATGCGGTTGAAGCAACCTTGGGCCGACCCGTCGGTGAAAAAGTGATGGAATTTGCCAATCTTACCGGCCTCACAATGGTTCTCGGATTAATGGTTTTTGTCACCTGGAACGACCTCACACAGATGCGGGTGTTTGAATATTTAGGCAGTTTTTTCGGCTGACATACGCAAAATCTACAAAGGTTGATAAAAATTGAACTGTAATCCTTTCGCTTAGATGCCTAAAAAGGTAAAAGACGTAAGGGTTTATAACGGGTGCTTTGTTTGTGACACGTTTTCCATTTTTGCCGCCTGTCGAAATGCTGCGTAAGCTATTCGGCATGGTTTTGTCGGGAGTCATTCTGGCCGGCCTGACAATGCCGGTCATGCCGGTCCTGTCGACACCGGCGGCGGCCCAAATCTCGGCGCCGATTGAGCGGATTGATGTCATCGGGACGCAGCGCATTGACCCTGAAACCGTCAAATCATACTTGCTGGTTGCGGTTGGTGATGCGTTTAATCCGGAAAAGTTAGACCGATCATTAAAAACCCTGTTTGACACCGGCCTGTTCGCTGACGTGGTTCTGAGCCGTGAGGCCAATGCACTGGTCATTTCGGTTGTTGAGAACCCGATTATTAATCGTATCTCCTTTGAGGGTAATCAGCGCCTGAAAGACGCCGATTTGCAAAGTGAGGTACAACTGCGGCCACGGTTGGTTTTTACCCGCGCGCGGGCGCGCCAGGATGTGGATCGCTTGCTGGCGATCTATCGCGGTGGCGGCCGGTTTGCGGTCAGTATTGAGCCGAAGGTGGTGCAACTCCCGCAAAACCGTGTTGACCTGATTTTTGAAATTAACGAGGGCCCCCTCAGTCGCATTGATGCCGTTACCTTTGTGGGCAATAAACGGTTTAGTGACAATGATTTACGGGACGTTGTTTCAACTAAGGAATATGCTTGGTGGGCCTTTTTTGAGACCGGCGACAGTTATGACCCGGATCGCCTAAGCTTCGACCGGGAGCTGCTGCGCCGGCATTACTTGAAACATGGCTATGCTGATTTTCGTGTCATTTCTGCGGTTGCTGAGTTGGCACCGGACCGCGAAGACTTTTTGATCACCTTCACGATCAATGAAGGCAAGCGCTACGATATCGGTGAGGTCTCGGTGACCTCAAAAATCCAGCGTGTTGACACGACCGAGATCGCGCCGTTGCTGACGACCAAATCGGGCAATCGTTACAACAATATCGATGTGGATGATTCCATCCTCGCCGTCACCGATCATCTTGGCTCGCTCGGCTTTGCCTTTATCAACATCCAACCGATGATTAGGCGCCATCCCGAAGATGGTATCTTGGACATCACCTATCAAATCGGTGAAGGCCAAAAGACCTTTGTCGAGCGCATCGTCGTTCGCGGCAACGTGCGAACCTTGGATGAGGTGATCCGGCGAGAAATGCAGCTGGTGGAAGGCGATGCCTTTAACACCGCCAAAATTCGCCGAAGTCGAAAGCGGATTCGCAATCTTGGCTATTTCCGAACCGTTAAAGTGACGACAAATGACGGCTCTCAACCGGACAAGGCGCAGATTGTGGTTGATGTTGAGGAACAGTCGACCGGTAAGCTGTCCTTTGGTTTCGGGTTGTCGTCGGCGGAAAACGTCCTGGGCGATATCTCCTTGCGAGAGCGTAATTTTCTTGGCCGGGGACAAGACCTGCGGATTGGCTTGAAGGCCTCGTCAACAGGCAGCCAGTTCGATATTGGCTTCACCGAGCCGTATTTCTTAGGGCGCGAATTCTCTGCCGGCTTTGATCTGTTTAGTGAAACGCGGGTTGAGGAAGATGCCAGCTCGTTTGATGAGGAGCGGCAGGGTTTCACCCTGCGGACAGGTTATCGGCTATCGCCGAATTTGAAGCAGTCGGTCGAATACACCTTGCGGAATACCGACGTCACCAATGTTCAAAGTGATGCTTCAATCCTGGTGAAGGCTCAAGAGGGTCAGACTTTGGTCTCACTCTTGGGGCAAAAATTGACCTATGATCAACGCGATAGCAGAACTTCTCCGACCGAAGGCTATTATCTGAGCATGTCTAACCAGCTTGCCGGTTTAGGCGGTGATCTTGCCTATTTGCGAACCCGTTTGCGGGGCAGTTACTATGTGCCGGTGGTTGATGATGACTGGGTTTTGAGGCTGTCCGGGTTAAGCGGTACCATCTTTGGGTTGAACGATGACGTGCCGATTAACGAACGATTTTTCCTGGGCGGCTCCAGCTTTAGTGGCTTTGAGCGCTCAGGTGTCGGTCCCCGTGATCGCGTTACCAAAGACGCGCTTGGCGGTAATTTATTCTATGTCGGCACCGCAGAGTTAAGCTTTCCGATCGGCTTCAGCGAAGCATTAGGTTTGCGGGCAAGGATTTTTTCTGAGGTGGGCAGCTTATGGAGCATAGACAACAGTAATGCTTCGGTTTTGGATAGCGAGTCGCCGCGGGTAAGCGCTGGTTTTGGTGTTTCTTGGGGGGCGACTCTTGGCGGCATTCGCATCGACTTTTCGGAAGCCATCGTCAAAGAAGATGAAGATGAGACAGAGTTTTTGCGCTTTAGTCTTGGCACACGGTTTTGAGGCGAGGAATCATGACATATCGGTCGAGCTTGCGATTATTACTGAGTAGTCTCTTAATTTTTGCCGGTGCGTTCATCGGCGGTGGCGGCGCTATCGGTGGCAAACTTGCCGCCGCCAGTGAGCCGAACGTTCGGGTTTTGGTTGTCGATGTATCTGCCGTCGTCCGTCAATCCGATGCTGCCGTCGGCATCCAAAAGCAAATGGAGGCGGTGCGCTCAAAAATTCAAGCGGGGATTACGGCGCGAGAAAAGGTCTTGCTGAAAGAGGAGCAAACCCTCGGCCAACAGCGTAGTATTTTAGCTCCGGATGTTTTTGAGAAAAAAGCCGCCGAATTCCGGCAAAAAGTTGACCAGGCACAGCGCGATATTCAAGCTAAGCGACGCGATCTTGATAAGACCTTCAACACGGCGATCGGCAAGGTCCGAAAAACGCTGATCGAGATCATCGCAAAAATGGCTAAGGAAAGCGAAGCGCATCTGGTGTTTGATAAGCGCCAGGTGCTGATGATGGAAAACAGTCTCGACGTTTCAAACGAAGCGTTAACCCGCCTGAATAAGGCCTTGCCCGAGGTTATTGTCGAGATGCCGGTAGCCGACAACTAAGCGGATGATTGACGCGCGGTTCCACATGTCGCAGCCACCGATGGCGCTCGGGGAATTGGCCGAGCGGGCCGGCGCGCGGCTGTATCGTGGAGATCCGGCAAGCTTGATTTCAACCATCAAGCCCCTTGATCTGGCTGATTCCGGCAGTTTGAGTTTCTTTGAAAACCCCCGTTATGCAGCGCAATTGCGCCAATCCAATGCCGGCGCATGCTTGCTGCATGAAAGTGCGGTGCAACATGCCCCGGAAGCGATGGCGCTGCTGCTGACAGAACGCCCCCGGCGCAGCTTTGCGCGCCTCGCAAGGGTATTGCATCCACCACGCATAACCGTCCCGGGACAACACCCAAGCGCGGTTGTCGATGCTGCGGCAAAGGTTGATCCGGGTGCTGAGATCGGGCCCTTGGTGCATATTGCCGCTGGTGCCGAGATTGCCGCCGGTGTTCGTATCGACGCCGGCGCGGTTATCGGTGCCGGCGTTGTCATTGGTGCCGACAGCGTGATCGGGGCAAATGCGGTTGTTGAGTTCTGCTTAATCGGCGCAAGAGTGGTCATTTACCCGGGCGCCTGTGTCGGGCAAACAGGGTTTGGCTTTGACAGTGACCCTGAAGGCATCGTCAAAGTGCCGCATCTTGGGCGGGTTATTATTGCCGATGATGTGGAAATTGGCGCCAACACAACGGTTGATCGCGGTAGTGCCGGTGATACTGTGATTGGCCGGGGGACGATGATCGATAACCAGGTGCAAATTGGCCATAACTGCGTTACAGGCAAAGGTTGTATCATTGTGGCCCAGGCAGGTCTTGCAGGTAGTGCTCGTCTTGGGGACTACGTAGTGCTGGGCGGTAAGGCCGGTGTCGCAGGCCATATCGCCGTCGGTGATTTTGTGCAGGCGGCAGGCGGTGCCTCGATCACAAAATCAGTTGCCGCCGGTGCTAAGGTCAGTAACGTTTGGCCGGCAACCGACATCGGCCGCTGGCGCCGACAGGTTGCAGCATTCCGGCGGTTAACCCGGAAAGGCTGAACTTGCGAAGTGGAGATAACAACGTGACAGAACATGCTGCCGAGGAAACACCATCAGTCGACATTGACGTCGAGGGCATAAAACGGCTGATACCGCACCGCTACCCGTTTTTGTTGGTTGATCGATTAACGGCGATCAAAAAAGGCGAAAGTGCTGTTGGGATCAAAAGCGTCAGTATCAACGAGCCGTTCTTTCAAGGTCATTTTCCGGCGCGCGCGATTATGCCGGGGGTTTTGATCATCGAATCGATGGCGCAAACGGCCGGGTGCTTGGTGTTGTATAGTTTAGACACCGATGCCAGCGATAAACTTGTCTACTTCATGAGTGTTGACAGCGCCCGGTTTCGCCGTCCCGTTGTCCCTGGTGACCAAATGCGGATCATTGTTGAGCACCAACAAAGTCGCGGTAAAGTTTTTAAATTTAAGGGACGGGCAATGGTGGATGATAAACTCTGCGCCGAAGCAACCTTTGCGGCCATGATCGTTGATAGCAGCGAATGACCCAGGATATGAGTTCAAAACCAAAATCGCCGCAGGTTCATCCGACGGCCATTGTCGACCCAGCAGCGAAACTTGGTGCTGGCGTAGAAGTTGGCCCCTATAGCGTGATTGGCGCAGAGGTAGAACTGGCCGATGAGGTTGTTTTAAAATCCCACGTGGTTGTCGACGGGCGGACTCAGATTGGCAGCGGCACAATCATCTACCCATTTGCCTCAATTGGTCATCCGCCGCAGGATCTGAAATTCCGTGGTGAGCAATCCGAGCTGATCATTGGCGCGAATAACGTCATTCGCGAACATGTCACCATGAATCCAGGCACTGAAGGGGGCGGGATGGTGACCAAAGTGGGCGACGGCGGTTTGTTCATGACGGGCTGTCATATCGGCCATGATTGCCACGTCGGTAACGGCGTGGTGTTTGCCAATAATGCCACCCTTGGCGGCCATGTGACGGTCGACGATTACGCCCTCATCGGCGGTCTGGCGGCGGTGCACCAATTTGTGCGTATCGGTCGGCTTGCCATGATTGGTGGCATGACCGGGGTCATGGGCGATGTGATCCCCTATGGCTCGGTGGTGGGTGATCGGGCGCGGCTTGCCGGGCTTAATTTAATTGGTTTGCAACGCCGAGGTGTCTCGCGTGAGGCGATCAATAGCCTGCGGCAGGCTTTTAAAGAGCTGTTTTTCGGTGTCGGTACCTTTAAAGAACGTGTGGCCGCACTCGATGCCGCGACGACCACGCCAGGGGCGGAACGCGATATCCTTGATTTTATCCTGGCTGACAGTGACCGGGCGCTGTGTCAGCCGCGGCCGGCGGACTGACTTTGGCAGCGGCCCAACAGCAGCAGCTAAAACTGGGCATTCTGGCTGGTGGCGGTGTGTTGCCGGGGCAATTAGCGGCACGGCTTGAAGAACAAGGGCGCGAGGTCTTTATCGCCGCCTTTGAAGACCATGCCGAGGCAGCGGTCATCGCGGGCTTTGATCACCACTGGGTGCGTTTAGGGCTGGCCCAACAGATCATCGATGTTTTGAAACAAAACAATGTCGGCGAGGTGGTCATGGTTGGCCCGGTCGGGCGGCCAAGCTTGCGCGAACTTAAAACCGATGCACGGTTTTTGAAAATACTCACCAAAGCTGGCCTGAAAGCCTTTCGTGACGATGCTTTTCTGTCGGTCATTATTGCCGAGTTTGAAAGCGAGGGCTTTGTCGTTAGCAGCATTGGTGATTATTTAAATGATCACTTGGCGGTGATCGGACAGATTGGCGGAATTTCGCCCCCCACTGGAGCACAGGATGATATCGACCGCGGTTGCGCGGTTCTCACCCAGCTATCGCCAAGTGATGTTGGCCAAGCAGTCGTGGTTCAAGAAGGTGTGGTTCTTGGCATCGAAGCGATTGAGGGGACCGATAATCTTATTCACCGCTGCGGACTGCTGAAACGGGCCGGACCGGGGCCGGTGTTGATAAAACTGTGTAAAGACGGCCAAAGCAGACGCGCAGATTTGCCGACCATTGGTCCAGAAACCATCCGTCGGGCAGCTGCTGCCGGGTTCAGCGGTATCGCCGTGCAAGCAAACGGCTGCATCTTGGTGGACCGTGACATGCTGGTCCAACAAGCCGATCAAGCGAGGCTGTTTATCTGCGGCATTGACGGCGGCGCAAATGACCGGTCGTGATCGTGCAGAGCCGCCGCCGACGGCACCTCAGCAGAGCCGTATTTTCATTGTCGCCGGTGAGCCGTCGGGAGATGTTATCGGCGCTGAAATTATGGCTGCGCTCATAGCACAATCACCACAACCGATCACATTTGCCGGTATTGGCGGGCCGCGCATGGCCGCCCTGGGGCTGAAGTCGGAAGTTGCGATCGACGCGTTATCGGTCTTCGGCGCATTTGAATTGATCCCGCAGTTATGGCGTATCCGGCAGATTTTACAGCAAACCCTGACGGCCATCGCAGGCTTTCAGCCGGATATCGTCCTAACCGTTGATAGTAAGGGTTTTTCCTTTGCCTTGGCGAAACGGCTTGCGGCCCGCCGTGGCAGTGCTCTGGTTCCCCGGCTGATGCATGTGGTGGCGCCGACGGTCTGGGCCTATCGGCCCGAAAGGGCGCGGAAAATTGCGGCTTTTTTAGATCATTTACTGGTCTTATTCCCGTTTGAGCCGGGCTATTTCACGATCCATGGTCTGCTCACAAACTTCATCGGTCATCCGGCCGCCGACCGGCAGTTGGGTAACGGCAAGCGCTTTCGGGCAAGCCATGACTTTGCGCCCGACGTGCCGATACTTGGTCTGTTTCCCGGCAGTCGGCGGTCCGAGGTGCAGCGATTGTTGCCTGATTTCTTGGCGGCGGCAAAAATATTGTCGGCTCGGTATGAACGCCTAAAGATCGTCTTGCCAACAGTTTCGGCAGTCATGGATCACGTTCAGCATGCGGTCCAGGCCAGTGATCTTGACATCACCGTGTTGCCGGATGTTGACGATAAGAGCGATCTGTTCGCCGGCATTGATCTCGCCCTTGCGGCATCGGGAACGGTCACCCTTGAGCTGGCATTGGCCGCGGTGCCAAGCGTGGTTGCCTATCGCTTGCATCCGCTGTCGGCGCTGATCGCCTTGCGGATTGTTGATCTGAGCGCGGTTGTTCTCAGCAATCGGATTTTAGGCCGCGCGGTGCAACCTGTATTTCTGCAAAAGCACTGCACGCCGGTTAATCTTGCCTCGGCTTTAAAAACGTTTCTGGAAGCGCCCGATGCCGCCACGCAGGCCGCCGCGATTGCTGCCGAATTACGCCAGCTGCTGCGCCAAGGCGACCCTGAGCTGCACGGCACGGCCGCCGCCGCCGCAAACTTTGTGTTGGCGGAACTCGCTGGCGGGAATGCCCTCAGAACATGAAAAAAGGGCGACCAAAGCCGCCCTTTTAAGCACGTTTTTGCCGATCGGCAGGGAGCTATTTACCGCTGATCAATCGGAATGTAAGGACGGGCGTCCGGGCCTGTGTAAAGCTGCCGTGGGCGGCCGATTTTTTGCCCCGGATCCTCGATCATTTCTTTCCATTGTGCGACCCAGCCGACGGTTCGTGCGACGGCGAACAGCACGGTGAACATGCTTACCGGGAAGCCCATGGCTTTCAAAATGATGCCGGAATAAAAATCAACATTCGGATACAGCTTACGCGAAACGAAATATTCGTCCTCAAGGGCCAATTTTTCAAGTTCCATGGCCAAATCCAAAAGCGGATCTTCGACGCCCAACTCAGCTAAGACCTCATGGCAGGTTTCCTGCATGACTTTCGCCCGTGGGTCATAGTTCTTGTAGACGCGGTGACCAAAACCAAACAACCGGAAGGGGTCATCCTTGTCGCGGGCTTTCTTGATATATTCAGCAATCCGATCCTTATGACCGATTTCGGTCAACATATTCAGAACGGCTTCATTGGCGCCACCATGCGCTGGCCCCCATAGGCTGGCGATACCGGCTGCAATACAAGCAAAAGGATTGGCACCGGAGGAGCCGGCGAGGCGAACAGTTGACGTCGACGCATTCTGTTCGTGGTCCGCATGAAGAATGAAAATCCGGTCCATCGCTTTTGACAGGACAGGGTTCATCACATAGGTCTCGGACGGCACCGAGAACATCATATGCAGGAAATTTTCAGCATATGAGAGATCATTCTGCGGATAATTGAAAGGCTGGCCAATCGAATATTTGTAAGCCATCGCCGCAATTGTCGGCATTTTTGCAACCAGCCGGAAGGACGCCACCATCCGTTGATGGGGATCATAGATATCAAGGCTGTCGTGATAGAAGGCTGATAAGGCCCCGACAACACCGCACATGATCGCCATCGGATGGGCATCACGGCGGAAGCCGCGGTAGAAATTGCTTAATTGTTCATGCAGCATGGTGTGATAGGTCACATCATGGTCAAACGTCGCCTTTTGCGCTGCCGTCGGCAGTTCACCGTTCAGCAATAAGTAAGCAACTTCAAGAAAGTCGGCGCGTTCGGCAAGATCATCAATGGCATAGCCGCGGTGCAACAAAATTCCTTCATCACCATCAATAAAGGTAATCGCTGAATCACATGAACCCGTGGAGGTAAACCCCGGATCATAGGTGAAGTGGCCGGTATCCCCGTAAAGACGACGAACGTCAATAACGCTTGGTCCAACCGAGCCGTCAAAGACCGGTAAATCAAAGCTCTCACCCGATTGATTATCGGTGAGCGTAAATGTTTTTGAAGCGGCGTTACTCATATGAATTCCTTTGTCCGTTATCAAAAAACCTAGTGGCGGGGGAAGCGCGGCACGCACTTTCGACCGGATACTACCCCTTAGTGTGCAGTGCCGCAAATATCATTAAGTCGCGCCCGTGTTTCGGCGTGACCAAGTGCGGCCATGACCTCAAAAATTCCAGGTGATGCTTGGCCGCCGGTGAGGGCCGCGCGAAGCGGTTGGGCAATGCTGCCCAGTTTAACGTCTTGCGCCAGCGCAAAACCTTTGACGTGGTCTTGCAATGAGGTTGCATTCCAGGTGCTTAGGGTCGCTAACTCGGCGGTCAAGTTACCGAGCAGCGCGCGTGCGTCCACCGTGAGCAATTTTTGCGCTTTTTCGGTCATTGGAATGGGGCGGTCAATAATTAAAAAGTGAGCGCTTTCAGCAAGTTCAGTTATTTTTGTGACCCGTTGACTTAACTCGGGCAGCAGGGCTTCAACACGTCCCAAACGGTCGCTGTCCAGGACAACATCCGGCAAGCCTTTGGCCAGCAACGGGCGGACCTCCGCCAGTAGGGCGTCGGCTGGCAATTGCCGCAGGTAATGGCCATTTAAATGATCTAATTTAGCGAAGTCAAACTGTGCGGCGGCGCGGCCGACGGCATCAAGATCGAACCAACTGACGGCGTCACTGCGGCTAATGATCTCATCATCCCCATGGGACCAGCCGAGCCGCAGCAAATAATTGTTCACGGCATCGGCAAGATAGCCCAGGTCACGGTAAGCATCGACGCCAAGAGCGCCATGACGTTTTGATAATTTCCCGCCGTCGGCACCGTGGATCAGCGGGATATGGGCAAATTTCGGTAATGGCCAGCCCATCGCTTGAAACACCAAGCTTTGCCGAAAGGCATTGTTCAAATGGTCATCGCCGCGGATCACATGCGTGATGCCCATATCAAAATCATCGACCACCACCGACAACATGTACGTCGGGGTGCCGTCCGCCCGCAGCAAGATCATGTCGTCCAATTGCTCATGGGCAATCACGACCCGCCCTTGAACCAGGTCATCAATCACCATTTCACCGCCATCCTGCGGCGCTTTTAGGCGAATGGCAGGGGATACGCCCGGCGGTGCATCAGCTGGGTCCCGGTCCCGCCAGCGACCATCATAGCGCGGCGATCGGCCCTCGCTTTTGGCCTTTTCACGCATTGCCGTGAGCTCATCCTGGGAGGCGTAACAATAGTAAGCCGTGCCGGCTTCAACCATTTGCCGGGCCACGTTGGCATGGCGGTCACGGCGCGGAAATTGAAAAATCGCGGCTTCATCTCCTGACAGCCCAAGCCAGTCCAGGCCGTCGAGAATGGCCTGCACAGCTTCCGGTGTGGAGCGTTTGCGATCCGTGTCCTCAATCCGCAGCAAATAGCGGCCACCGTGGTGACGTGCAAACAGCCAATTAAACAGCGCTGTACGGGCGCTGCCGATATGCAGAAAGCCGGTCGGTGAAGGAGCAAATCGCGTAACAACTGTCATTTTTTCGCATGCTTGATAATGTGGACGTAACCAGAAGCCATCGTTCAGCAGCTGATCGAGAGCGCGGTTTAGCATATTGATTAGCGGACGGCGAGGGCTGGGAGAAAGTTTTGACCTTTCAGCTTAACATAATTCGTCAATTACGCCGTGAAATGGCCGAAGAAGGAGAGCGGTTGTCGCTTTGGCTGCCGGTTTTCTTGGCCATCGGGATCGGTTTATATTTTTCTCTCGGCCATGAACCACCGGCGGCGCTGATGGTTGCCGCCGGCTTGCTCGTCGTGGCACTGATATTTTTGGGCCGGTTTTGGGCCAGCTATGATGTTTATGCCTTTGCCGTGGCCACCATTGTCCTTGGGATGGTTGTATCGTCGTGGTCGACGATGCGGGCGGCGGCGGCCATTCTTGAACATCCGGGCTGGTATGACTTGAGCGGCCGGATCATCGCCATCAATCAGCACGGCAAGGGCATGCGGCTGTTGCTTGACCAGATTCAGCTTCGGTCCCTGCCGGCGGCGCAAACGCCGGTCCTGATCAGGGTCCGTGTGAGCAGTGCTGCAGCACCGTTCGGCGTCGGCGATAGGCTTCAAGGTCGCGGCCTGCTGCGGCCGCCGCCGCCACCTGTTATGCCTGGTGCCTTTGACTTTCAGCGGAACGCTTATTTCAAAAAAATTGGCGCCATCGGTGTGCTGATCGGCACGCCTGAAATCACAGCCGCGGCAGCTGCGACAGATTGGTTAACGATCATGAAGTTGACCATTGAGGACTGGCGGGTGACGGCGGCCGCACGGATCGACAAGCATTTATCGGCATCACCAAGCGCCGCAGTTGCCGCCGCTTTATTGGTGGGTAAACGCGGCGCTGTGAGCACCCAGACATGGGATCGGATCAGGGCTGCAGGTTTAGCGCACCTGCTGGCGATCTCGGGTCTTCATATGGGCATGGTGACAGGGTTTGTTTTCTTTTTCCTGCGCGCTTTGATGGCGATGTGGCCGCGACTGGCTTTGAACTGCGATATCAAAAAGATTGCCGGTTTTGGGGCGTTGCTGTGTGCGGTGTTGTATCTGGCACTCTCCGGCGCTGCACCACCGGCAGAGCGGGCATTCGTGATCGTCTTACTTGCCTTGCTTGGGGTTATGACGGATCGGCTTGCACTGTCTATGCGGTCTTTGGCGTTGGCCGCCAGCTTGCTGTTGGTGATCAGCCCGGAAATTTTGCTGGGCCCCAGCTTTCAAATGTCCTTTGCGGCGGCGACCGTGCTGGTGGCCCTTTATGAATCGCCGCAGTCGCTAAAACTGCGCCGCCGACAATCTGCCGGCAGCGGACCGCTGTGGTGGCGCATACTCATCTGGGTGTGTTGGTATTTCCTGTTACTGGCGCTGTCATCACTGGCGGCAAGTCTGGCGACGGCGCCTTTTGTTGGTTATCACTTCCATGAAGTATCGATGGTCGGGGTGTTAGCGAATTTAATTGCCGTGCCGCTGACGGCGCTGTGGGTGATGCCGGCCGGTGTCGTGGTGTTGACCGCCATGCCTTTTGGTTTGGAAGCCTTGCCGCTCACCGTGATGGGATTTGGCATTGACGGCATTTTACTGCTGGCAGAAACGGTTGCTGCGTGGCCGCATGCGCTGCTGCGATTAGGTGCTTTGGGCGCCGGCGGGGTAATCATGTTCACCTTAGGCGGATTGTGGTTGCTGTTATGGACCCGGCGGCAACGCTTTTTGGGCATTCCCGTGGCGGCTCTTGGTTTGCTCTGGGCGGCGGCGGCGCCGCCGCCGGATATTTTGGTGTCGGGGGATGGCCGGCTGGCCGCGGTGCGGTTAACCGGAACCCAGCATGCCATCGCTGTTTCAAGTGCCACGGCAGGTCGTTTCAGCCGCGAGAAATGGCGCCAAGCCTTGGGCATGGAACCGGCGGATGTGCGCCGTTTCAAAACCGCCGGTGAGGTGATTGACTGCGATAACCTGGGCTGCGTATTCCGCGCCGATAACACACTAATCGGCTTCAGCGATAACCCGGCCGGGCATGATGACGACTGCCGGCAGTTGGATATTCTCATTTCACCGACTTTTCCGGTTTGGCAAAGCTGCGAGCGTCCTATCCTGGTGCTTGATAGCCGTGATTTATCGCGTGCCGGCGCGCATGCGATTTGGTTAAACAAAGGTGAATTTATCGTCCGCAGCGTTGCCGGCGAACGCGGCCGGCGGCCGTGGACGCGGCGCGATCGTTAAAAGCCGTCAACTGTGGTGGATAAAGACTGCCGCCGGCAGCGAATCCGAGTATGAACGTCTCAGCAACGGGTTATCCGCATAAGGGAGATCGCGGCCAATGGATTGGCAGGACGACGGCATCATTTTATCGGCACGACGGCATGGGGAAAGTGGCGTTATTGCGGTGCTGCTGACCGAAAATCATGGCCGTCATGCCGGCATGGTGCGGGGCGGAACCTCAGCCACCAAACGAGGTATTCTGCAACCCGGCAATCGGGTGCGGGCGGAATGGCGCGGCCGGCTCGCCGAGCACTTGGGGGCTTTTGCCCTGGACCCAATGGTTGCCACAGCCGCGCAGGTGATGGATTCGCCCCTGAAACTCGCCGGCCTGTCAGCAGCGGCGGCGGTCGCCGAACAGAGCCTGCCGGAGCGGGAACCGCACCCGCGCGTCTACGACGGCTTTGCCGCCTTGATTACCACTCTTGGGATGGAGGAGTTGGGAATTGCCTGGGTTGCCGCTTATGTTCGCTGGGAGTTGGGCCTTTTGGCTGACCTTGGCTTTGGGCTGGAGCTTGAAAGCTGTGCCGCCACCGGCACGGTTGAGCAGTTAAGCTATGTAAGTCCGCGCAGCGGGCGAGCGGTATCGCGCAGCGCCGGTGCGCCGTATCACGACAAGCTGTTGTGTCTGCCGAAGTTTCTTGGTGGCACTGGTTTGGCGGTCGGTGATGGACAGCAAGATTTTGATGAAGATGCCAAGCTGCGCCATGATCTGGCCGCCGGATTGGCGCTGACAGGGTATTTCCTTGAGACCCATGTTTTTGGGGTTCATGGCCAAACATCGCCACCGGCACGGGCAAGATTTGTTGAAAGATTTAACCGATCCGATACAATATCCTGGGGAGTATAGAAATATGACCACTACATTTGCCCCGGACAGTGCACCGGACATTCAGGACCGATCGCTCGCCGACGCCTTAAGCGAGCGCTACCTTGCCTATGCCTTATCAACCATCACCTCGCGGTCATTACCGGACGTGCGTGATGGCTTGAAGCCGGTGCACAGGCGGTTGCTGCATGCGATGCGGCAATTACGTTTAGGCCCGCGTGAGAGCTTCAAGAAATCGGCGCGGGTGGTTGGTGATGTCATGGGTAAGTATCATCCCCACGGTGATGCGGCGATTTATGACGCCATGGTGCGTTTGGCGCAGGAATTTGCGCAGCGTTATCCGCTGGTTGATGGCCAGGGTAATTTTGGCAATATTGACGGCGATAATGCCGCTGCCATGCGCTACACCGAAGCACGCATGACAGCGGTGGCGGAACGCCTGCTTGAGGGTATCGACGAGGATGCCGTGAATTTTCGACCGACCTATGATGGCTCGGACGAAGAACCTATGGTGCTGCCGGCAAATTTTCCAAATCTATTAGCCAATGGTGCCCAGGGGATCGCCGTCGGCATGGCAACCTCAATTCCGCCGCATAATGTTGATGAAATTTGTGCGGCGTTATTACATTTGATTAAGCATCCAGGGGCAGCCGTCGAAACCTTAACAGAACTTGTCCAAGGACCTGATTTCCCCACCGGCGGCGTGCTGGTGGAACCTCAAAGTTCAATCACCGAGGCTTATCGGACAGGTCGCGGTGGCTTTCGCCTGCGGGCACGCTGGGAGATTGAGAAGGGCAAGGCCGGCACCTATCAGATCGTTGTCACAGAGATCCCATATCAGGTACAAAAATCCCGGGTGGTTGAGAAAATCGCCGAGTTACTAAACGCCCGTAAATTGCTGATGCTGGCCGATGTTCGAGACGAGTCGGCGGCGGATATTCGCTTGGTGTTGGAGCCCAAAAGCCGAAACGTCGATGCTGCCGTGCTGATGGAAAGCTTGTTCCGGCAGACTGACCTTGAAACCCGCATATCGCTCAATATGAACGTCCTGGATAGTGATGGTGTGCCGCGGGTGATGCCGCTTCGAGGTTGCCTGCAAGCATACTTAGACCATCGCCATCAGGTCTTGGTCCGCCGCTCGCAACACCGTCTTGGGAAAATTGAACATCGCCTTGAAGTGCTGGCCGGCTATTTGATCGCCTATCTCAATATCGATGAGGTGATTCGCATAATCCGCGAAGAAGATCATCCGAAAGCCGAGATGATGCAGCGTTTTGAGCTGACCGATGTGCAGGCAGAAGCAGTTTTAAATATGCGCCTGCGGGCCTTGCGAAAGCTGGAAGAAATCGAAATTCGCAAAGAGTTCGAGAAGCTCACGGCTGAACGCGACGATCTGCAGGATTTACTTGCCGATGAGCCACGCCGTTGGAAGGTGATCGGTCAAGAGATCCGCGCGCTGCGCAAGGATTTTTCGGTGACCACCGAGCTTGGTCGCCGGCGCACCGATATCGGTGCCCCGCCAAGCGATATTGTGGTGCCGCTGGAAGCGACGATTGAACGTGAACCTGTGACCATTGTGTGCTCGGAAAAGGGCTGGGTGCGGGCGATGCGCGGGCATGTCGGCGCAGATGTTGACATAAAGTACAAAGAAGGTGACGGGCCGCGCTTTAAATTTTACGCCGAAACCACGGACAAGATCTTATTGTTTGCAACCGACGGGCGGTTTTACACCATTGGCGCCGATAAGTTACCGGGCGGTCGCGGCAATGGCGAGCCGCTGCGCCTGCTGATTGATCTTGGGGACCGCGAAGATATCGTCACCCTTGGGGTTTTTAAGGCCGATGAGAAGCTTTTGGTCGCCAGTGATGATGGCCGCGGTTTCCTGGTGGCGGCCAAGGATGTGATCGCACAAACAAAAAATGGGAAGCAGGTCTTGAATCCTGCAGATGGCGCCAAAGCGGCGGTGTGTTTGCCGGTTAAGGCTGACGATGATCATTTGGCCGTAGTTGGCACGAATCGCAAATTGCTGATTTTCGCACTCACTGAATTGCCGGAAATGACTCGCGGCAAAGGGGTCATCCTGCAGCGTTATAAAACCGGCGGCAAACTTGCCGACATTAAAGCGATTCGCTTAGCCGACGGGTTAACATGGACCTTGCAGGGAGGGCGAAACCGGACCGAGGCAAATGTCATCGAATGGCTTGGCAAACGTGCCAGCGCCGGTCGCCTGCCACCGAACGGCTTTCCGCGGCCCCCGCGTTTTACCTGATCGGACCGCTGACGGCGGGGCCGGGATGGTTATTGCGAGCCGAAAAAATAGCTGTTATGGGCGCCGAGCGCCGGTGCCGGCCCCCGTGGCTTAACCACTGCATTATCAAAACGATAGGGGGCCATGCTCACCTGAAATGTGCCGGCGCTGTCCTCCACATCGGCCATCACGCCGCGATAGATGCTTTGTGGGTCGGCAATTGCCTCGCTGACTTGTCGATAGCGAGAACACGGCACTCCTGCCGCCACTAAAATATCCTCACATTCCCTGGCCGAGCGTTGCAATGTCCAGCTGTCCATGGCCTCGTATAAGGCATCCCAATTGTCCCGGCGGGCAAGTGCCGTCGCAAAACGCGGATCGCTGATCCAATCCTCATGGCCCATCGCCCGGGCCATTTCCTCAAAATTTTTCTGGGTAATCGGGGTGATAATGACAAACCCGTCCTTGGCTTGCGACGGGCCATAAAAATTGCGTTTTTCAGGCTGTGGAAACTGTGCGAATTGACACTCGATCAACAACAGATTGATCATGCAATCCATCAGGGCGACATCAACAAAACAGCCCTTGCCGTGTTTTAATTGGCCGATAATCGCCGTTTGAATAGCCCCAAAGGCATGACTTGCGGCCAATACATCGGCGATGAAAATACCGTTCTTGGGCGGTTTGTTCACCTCTGTTTGACTTTCCATCATGGCCAAATCATAGCCACTGCCGGCGTGTACCATCGGCGCATAAGCAGGTTCATGTGCCCTTGGGCCCGATTGCCCGAAGCCAGATATTGCGCAGTAAATCAGTTTTGGATTGCGTGCCGCCAGGGTTGCGTAATCAAGCCCGAGGCGGCGCATGACTCCGGGGCGGTAATTTTCGACGACAATGTCGGCGGTATCAATCAAAGACAAAATGCGGCTGTGATCGGCGGCGTCTTTTAAGTCTAAGACAATGCTTTTTTTGCCGGCGTTTAACTGCCCAAAATAGCTGCTTTGACCATCACGCATTGGCGGCGTCGTGCGCATGTGATCACCGCCGGCCGTTTCCACCTTTATCACCTCGGCGCCGCAGTCGGACAAATGGCGGGTGCATAGGGGCCCGGCAATAATGGTCGTGAAATCAATGACTCGTAGGCCGGCAAGCGGCCCCTCAGCGGCGACAGTCGTCATTTCTTGCGTTCCTTTAAACTCTTATGTGTCGGCGTATTTGCCGGTTAACTGCGGGGTAAACGGCCCTGGTAGGCCTTTTTCGGCATGTTCTAAACGGGTGTCGCGCCCCCAAGTGCGCTGCAATGGATCACTGACAGAAATTGCCAATCGGCCAAGGCCGGCAATCTCCAGTTCCACCTTGTCACCGTCTTGAAAACTGTTCAAACCACGATGATTGGTGCCGGTGGCCAAGATATCACCTGGCTCAAGGGTGTGAATGGCGCTCACCCAAGAAATCGATGTCGGGATGTTATGGGCCATATCGTCGGTGTTGAAGTCTTGTTTCAAAATGCCGTTGACCCACAGCCGAACCTGCAGGTTTTGCGGATTTGAAATTTCATCGGCAGTAACCAAAAATGGCCCCATGGGGGCAAAGCCGTCACGCGACTTAGCTTGAAAAAAGACATTGTTCATGGGCGGCAGGCCGCGTGCGGAGCCATCAATGAAGTTCATATATCCAAAAACATGCGCCATGGCGTCGGCAGGATCGATATTGCGTGCCGGCTTGCCGATAACGACAGCTAACTCAGCCTCGCCTTCGAAAATTTTCGCCGGTGCATCCGGCAGCACCATGGTGTCACCTGGGCCGATAACGGCGCTTGGGCTTTTGTGGAAACCATTGATCGGCGCCGGTTCCGCCAAGGTGCCGTCTTCCATGTAATTCACGGCCATGCAGTCAATCTGCCGGGGCCGGGGAATCGGCGGCAACAACTTCACGTCGGCTAACGGCAGAGCCGGGCCCGTCTCAAGGGCGGCGGCTAAGGGGCCTTTCATGGCCTCAAATTCAGCGATAACGGCGAGGATCAAATCCTGGCGATCACGGTGCGGTAAGCTGCCGGCGACGGCGGTTAAATCAACAACCCCCTGGTCACGCAACGCCCCCAGTCGATAATCGTTAAAATAGACAAGCTTCATGTCGTCGCTGCTCCTAAATCAATGTTGGCCGGGCCACCTGCTGTCGGCTAGTCTATTACAGCTGGTTATTATTTCACCTTCAGCGCACCAAATCCCAGGAGATTCTGTATGCAGCTAAATCTGACTGATAAAACCGTTCTGATTAGCGGTGGATCCAAAGGCATTGGCTTCGCGGTTGCAACGGCATTTGCAGAGGAAGGGGCGCATGTGCATCTGGTCTCACGAAGCTCTGACGATCTGGCCGCCGCCGCAGAAAGTTTGCGCCGACGCTATCAAGTCGATGTTCAATTTTCTGCCCTCGATTTATCGGACAGCAGCAACATCAACCATCTCCTTGAAGCCTGTCCCAACCCCGATATCTTGGTCAATAATGCGGGCGCGATTCCGGCGGGAAATCTGCAAGCAGTGGACGAGGAAACCTGGCGAGCCGCTTGGGATCTGAAGGTTTTTGGCTATATCAACATGACTCGCGCCTATATGGCGATGATGTTGGCTCGCGGTCAAGGTGTGATCGTAAATGTGGTTGGCCTGGCCGGGGTTCGGATGGATGCAGGCTATGTCTGTGGCTCGACGGGAAACGCCTCGCTGGATGCCTTTACACGGGCCGTCGGTTCAAATTCGATTGACCAGGGGGTGCGGGTGCTGGGCGTCCATCCAGGGGCCGTTCAGACCGACCGGATCATTAACTTGATGAGAACACGGGCCGCGGCCGACGGCAAAAACCCCGACGATTGGGCCGACTACCTTAGCAACTTGCCGCTAAGCCGTGCGATTGAGCCGCAAGAGGTTGCTGACCTGGTGCTGTTTTTGGCCTCTGAGCGGGCCTCGTACTTATCCGGTATTATGATCCCCATGGATGGCGGCATGAGCAATCGGGCAAGTGCATTTTAAAAAAATCTTGATCGCTGTCCGGACCCGGTGTGATTGCGCTGTTGACGCTCTGGAAGGCTTGCATTAACAAGACCGTTCTTTGTGGCGGGTGTAGCTCAGTCGGTTAGAGCGCTTGGTTGTGGCCCATGAGGTCGCCGGTTCAAGTCCGGTCACTCGCCCCACTTTTTTTCCGGCGGATTGCACGGTAAATTTTACCGCCGTTCGCAATCTTGGTGGTCCAACTTTGGACAACCAAAGCCGGGGAAAAGAGTGTTTGCCGCACGCAATCCCTGATGCATTGCCGATCTGCCTTAAAACACGCCGTTAAAATGCGGTTGGACGCTTTCCATTTGTGTTCCCTGCGGGCATGATGGCCATTGAATTTCTGTCACATTGGAATGCAGCAATGAAGATTGATTTTGCTTATGGACGCGGCCAGCTTGACGTTGCCATGCCTGAGGGAGCGGAGGTCCAGGTTATCCGCAAGACGCCACTGGAAAAAATAACCGATGGCAGGGCGGCGGTGCGGACGGCGCTAGATGCACCGATCGGCGCGCCGCCACTGCGGGAATTCGCTGCCGGCAAAAAAACCGCCTGTATTTTGATCTGTGATATTACCAGGCCGGTCCCGAACGGCCTTTTCCTGCGGCCGATGGTCGATGACCTGGAGGCGGCCGGCATTGCCCGCGAAAACATAACCATCCTGATCGCGACCGGGTTGCACCGCCCCAATGAGGGCGCAGAAATGCGTGAACTTGTGGGCGATGACTGGATTATGGATCATATCCATGTCGTAAATCACTTTGCCCGCGATGATGACATGCATGTGAACCTTGGGGTGACGCCGACGCGGGCGACGCCGGTCAAGATTGATCGCCGTTTTGTGGACGCCGATGTCCGCATCGCCACCGGCTTGGTCGAGCCGCATTTCATGGCCGGGTATTCCGGTGGGCGTAAAGTTGTCGCCCCGGGCGTTGCCCATCAAGACACCATTCGGACCTTCCATTCCGCCCGTTTCATGGAAGATCCACTGGCCATCTCGTGTAATCTTGACGGCAATCCGCTGCATGAGGAGCAATTGGAAATCCTCAAAATGCTCGGCGACGATATTCTCGGTTTGAATACGGTCATCGATGAGGAACGGGATCTGAATTTTGTCAGTTTTGGCAAAATTATCGACAGTCATATGGCGGCGGTTGATTTTGTGCGTGCATCGACGGAAATCGCGGTCGGTCGAAAATTCAAGACCGTGGTCACATCATCGGCAGGCTATCCCCTTGATCAAACCTATTATCAAACCGTTAAAGGCATGGTGACGCCGATTGATATTCTGGCTCCTGGAGGCACTTTGATCGTTGTTTCCGATTGCTCGGAAGGAATCGGTTCAGAGGAGTTTCGGGCCTCTCAAGGGCGTTTGGTCGAGCTTGGTCCCGAGCGCTTCTTAGAAACCATTCTTGGCAAACAATTTGCCGATGTCGATGAATGGCAAACCGAAATGCAGCTAAAGCCGATGCGCGTCGGCCATATCAAGCTTTTTGCCACAGGCTTGCCGGCAGAAGATTATCATTTGACCGGCGTTGAGGTGCTCGGCAATGCGCCTGAGGCGGTTGCGCAGGCGATCGCCGCCAGCATCGCGCAGCACGGTGATACGGCCGTTGCGGCCATTCCTGAAGGCCCCTATGTGATCCCCTTCAGTCGCGGAGCGTAACCGGTGCCAAGACCGGCGCATATCCATTTACAGCCTTTGGGCGGAATTGCCGGCGACATGTTTATGTCGGCGATGGTTGCAGGCTGGCCTGAATTGGCCGATCTGATTCGCCGGGAAGTCACGGCAGCCGGTGTGCCCGGTGCAGAAAAAATGGCTTTTGTGCCGGTTAAGCGGAAAGGCTTGGCAGCTCTCTGGTTAGATTTCGATACCCCTGCCGGTGACAGCAAAAAACCACCCCATCACTATCGTGACATTCGCCAAAATTTGCACCAAGCACCTTTAGCGGCGGAAACAAAAGAAGCAGCGCTGGCGATTTTAGCGCTGATTGCCGAGGCCGAGGCTGAAATTCACGGAATTGCCATTGATGCCGTGCATTTCCATGAGGTTGCCGATTGGGATTCGCTTGCCGATGTGGTCGCCGCAGGGGCGATAGCAGGCTATTTTGCAGGCACCACATGGTCATCTGCCGCACTGCCCCTTGGCGGTGGCCAGGTCGATACCGCTCACGGTCGGCTGCCGGTCCCGGCACCGGCGACGCAGATTTTAATGACCGGTTTAGAGGTTTTTGACGACGGCATCTTGGGCGAGCGGGTGACGCCAACAGGGGCGGCAATTCTGAAATATCTGCTGTTACATCGCGGCGCCCCCTTGCGCGGCGGCATTGTTGACGCCTCCGGCTTCGGTGCCGGCAGCCGAGATATGCCGGCGATTGCCAATGTCCTAAGGGTTGCGGGTTATCGCCATGCAGCGCGCGGCCAGGTCGCATACGATCAGGTGGCGGTGATTGAATGCGACATTGATGATATGACCCCCGAAGAGCTGGCCGCCGCCGGTGATGCCTTGCGCGCTGTTAAGCAGGTTCTGGATGTGGCCGTATTCCAAGGTATCGGCAAAAAAGGACGGGCGCTTTTTCAGCTGCGGGCGCTGGTGCATCCGCAGGCCGGCGAGCAGGTTGCCGACTGGGTTTTGCGTAACACCACGACCTTAGGGGTGCGTTTGCGTGTCGATCAGCGCCGCGTACTTGCCCGCGAGCTGGTGCGCACGCCCTCGGGCGTGCAGGTCAAGCTTACCGACCGAGGGACGGGTCTGCTGACGGCCAAAGCCGAAGCAGACGATTTAGCCGCGTCGGTGTATCCGCGCCGGGCCCAAGCCCGACAGGCAGAGGATGACGCACTTACCGGGAATGCCGAGTCTGCAGAAAATGACTGATAAAGCGACACAATTAGGCGCTATCCTGGCCGCCGTAGGCCCGGCAGCGATTGCTGTCAGTGGAGGTGTCGACAGCATGACGTTGGCGCATCTTGCCCATCAGGTCTTAGGGCCGGCAGCGCTGATGCTGCATGCTGTTTCACCGGCGGTTCCGGCCGCAGCAAGCGCCAGGGTGCGCGCCCATGGCCGCGCTCATAGTTGGCAATTGCAGGTTATCGAAGCAGGTGAATTTGCTGATGAAGATTATTTAAAAAACCCTGTAAATCGCTGTTATTTCTGCAAAAATAATCTTTACGATCGGATTTCACAGATTGCCGGCGAGCGGATTATCCTGTCCGGTGCAAACCTCGATGACCTGGGTGATTACCGGCCAGGCTTAACAGCTGCCGATGAGCATCAGGTGCGCCATCCGTATATCGAAGCTGGCATCAGCAAGGCCGAATTGCGCGCCATTGCCCGTGCTTTAGGGCTTGATGATATTGCCGAGCTGCCGGCACAACCATGTCTGGCCAGCCGCGTTGAGACCGGCATTGCGATCAGCAGCGATGACCTTAACTTCATCGAAATGGTGGAAGGCCAATTGCAGGCATTGCTTGGGCCGGTGACCTTGCGGTGTCGCATTACCAAATCAGGTGTGCGTGTTGAATTGGCTGCTGACGCCCGCAGGGTGGCAGCAATGGCCGAGGTCGCGGCACTTGTTGACGGGCTTTGCCGGGACGCCGGACGAATCTTTGGTGGGCTGCACGATTACCGTCGAGGCAGTGCCTTTATCCAGCCGCCGGCAGGCCAAGTTTAAGCCGTGCTTCCGGTGCCGACAGTGGTCGCGCGCCAAGGGCATGGATAATCGAGACGGCTTTTTCCACCAATTGCCCATTGCTGGCAAGCACACCGCGCTGCAAATAAAGATTATCCTCCAGGCCAACGCGCACATGGCCGCCAAGCAGGATTGCTTGTGCGACCATTGGCATTTGCATCCGACTTATGCCAAAGCCGGCCCACACGGCACCGGCCGGCAACTGGCTGACCATATGTTGCATGCTTTGAGTTGTCGCCGGTGCGCCGTAAGGGATGCCGAGACAAAGCTGAAACATCGGCGGGTCGGCAATCAAGCCTCCGGCATGCATTTGTTTGGCAAACCATAGATGACCGGTGTCAAACACCTCTAATTCCGGTTTGATGCCCAGGTCACGGATCCGCTGGGCCATTGTGCGCAGCATATTCGGCGTATGTACCGTCAGCAGGTTTTCATCACCGAAATTCATTGTTCCGCAGTCAAGCGTGCAGATTTCCGGGCGCAACACCTCAACATGCTGCAAGCGGGTGAGGGCGTTGACCATGTCGCTGCCCGGGTCCATTTGCCGGGGATCAACATCATTGACGTATAAATCGCCACCCATACCACAGGTCAGATTCAAAATCACATCCCGGTCGCTGCCACGGACTTGCTCGACAACCTCTTGATAGTAAGCGGTATTCCGGCTGCCTTGGCCCGTCTCTGGGTCACGCACATGGATATGAACAACCGCCGCACCGGCGTCTGCGGCCTCAACACAGGCGGCGGCTATGGCCGTCGGCGTGATCGGCAAATCGGGGTGTTTGTTCGCAGTATCGCCGGCGCCGGTCACGGCGCAGGTAATGATGACCTCAGAATTCATGACGGCGCTCCTCGCGGATTAGGCCAGACTCGGCCCCGAAAATTTGTCTCACCGTTTGATCATGACAAATTCATAAAACACTGACGAGATGTTATTACCGTCTGGAGTTAAAGCGCCTGACCAGTGCTGTCACCGGCAGAAAAACAGTCACTGCCTATCGAAGTATCTTGACGGCCGACGGCAAGGTGGTCATCTGTTCATAATGATATGTGAGCCGAGGTGATAGGATGGTAACGACAGAGCCAGAAGCAGGTATTTTGGATCGGACGTTTGGCAATCTCCGCCGCGCCTGGGCCGGTCTTTCGGACCAAACCCGGCAAATGTTCTGGAAAGAACTGCGCGCAGATTTACCCGATGATGATCTGGCCCGAATCCGAACGCAAATGACCGAGTGCTTAGAAGCCCGTGGCGGCGAAATCTCGGCCCGTTCGCGGGCTGCGGAACTAGGCCGCTCCTATCTGTCGTTGGACGATGATGGCCGGACCCGTTTCTTGGAATTGATGGCGAGCGAATTCGGCACCGACCGGGCGCGCATCGACAGCGCTGTTGAGGCGCTGAAAAACGCCGATGTAGAACACCGCTATCAAGCAGAATTGGCCCTTAGCGTAGCGCTGGAACCAGGCTGGCGACAGCTTTTGACGCGCTTCACGGCATTGCCGGAAGGGGTCAAGTTTCTGGTCGATCTGCGGGCTGATTTGCTGACCTATAATCGCCACTCAAGCAGCCTTGATCCGTTAACGGTCGATCTTAAGAAGATCCTGGAATCCTGGTTTGATATTGCGCTGCTGGAAATGCGGCAAATCGATTGGTCATCGCCGGCGGCGCTTTTGGAAAAACTCATTGCCTACGAGGCTGTGCATGAAATCCGCTCCTGGGCGGATTTGAAAAACCGTTTAGACGCCGATCGTCGGTGCTTTGCTTTTTTTCATCCCAAAATGCCGGATGAGCCGCTGATTTTTGTTGAAGTCGCGCTGGTCTCGGGCTTGGCCGGAAACATCGCCGAATTGCTGGACGAAAGTGACCCTGCTTTTGATGCCAGCAAAGCTGATACGGCAATCTTTTACTCGATTTCGAATGCGCAACAAGGCTTGGGCGGGATTAGTTTTGGTAACTTCTTGATCAAGCGTGTTGTTGATGTGCTGTCCCATGAACTGCCAAATTTACGCACGTTTGCAACCTTGTCGCCGATCCCGGGATTTGCAAAATGGCTGGCCAAGGCAAACGACGAGGTGCTGCTATCGGCAACCGAGCGGCGCACGCTGCAGCGGGCCATTGACGCCGATGGTATGCCGGCAGCCGAGGGCGATGAGACACCGGGGGTTAATGATGTCCGGCTGATCGACCGATGCTTGGCGGCGATGGATCAAAGCGGGGTCGATGATAGCCTGCGGCCGATTTTGCTGCGCCTTTGTGGGCGATATATTGCCGAGGAAAAAGGCCGTGGCGGGCGCGCCCGTGATCCGGTTGCGCATTTCCATTTGTCGAATGGTGCGCGGGTAGAGCGCATTAATTGGCTTGGTGACACGTCGCCAAAAGGGCTTCGGCAATCCCATGGGTTGATGGTCAATTACCTCTACAAGCTGTCAGATATTGAAAATAATCATGAACAATATGTCTCCGGCGGGCCTGTTGCGCGAGCACGCAATATCACGGACTAATTGACGCTTCTGCGACAACGCCGCAAGGGAATGGTTGACGTTGTCGACGGCTTCAGATAGCCATGCGGACGATTTCGGTCGGGCTGGTGCTGATCGGTCTTTGCGGGTGTGGTGGAATTGGTAGACACGCCAGATTTAGGTTCTGGTGGCGCAAGCCGTGGGGGTTCAAGTCCCTTCACCCGCACCAAGCTGTGGCAGCGCACGCGATGACCAGGCTGCGTTCGAGCGGAAGGCCAAGGTTGGTCAATTAAACACGCTGAGGTATGGTCTGCGGTAACGGCCATCCGGCGCGTAAAAAAATGTGGAATGAGTTGATCCGATGCAGGTTACAGAAATAGTTAATGACGGTTTAAAGCGCGAATTTCAGGTGGTTGTTGAAGCCAGTGAGATCGACGCCAAGGTTGATAATCGCTTGGCCGAATTGGCGCCAACAATGAATTTGCCGGGTTTTCGGCCCGGTAAGGTGCCACCGTCACTGCTTAAAAAGCGCTATGGCAAGGCCATGTTGGGCGAGATTTTAGAAAGCACCGTCAACGAAGCAACTCAAAGCACGTTGGAAGAACGCGGACTGCGGGCTGCAACACAGCCGCATATTGAGGTGACCAGCTTCGATGAAGGTCAAAATCTAGAATACTCTATTAAACTGGAATTAATGCCCGACATCACCCCGATGGATTTCTCATCGCTGGAGTTGGTGCGTCCAAAAGCGGAACCAAGCGACAAGGACATCGACGATGCTTTGACTCGCATGGCCGGTGAGCAAAAGCGCAGCGAGCCAATCAAAAAAGCCCGCAAGTCGAAGTCTGGCGATGTCATCGTTCTTGATTTCACCGGCTATATCGATGGCGAAGCCTTTGAAGGTGGCAGCGCCGAAGGTCAGCAACTTGAGCTCGGCTCAAACACCTTTATTCCTGGCTTTGAAGAGCAATTGATCGGCGTCAATGCGGACGATGAGGTGAAAGTCGAGGTGACTTTCCCAGAAGATTATCCGCGTGCCGACTATGCCGGCAAAGCAGCCACATTTGAGACAAAAATCCATGAGATTCGCGAGCCTGTCGCGGTTGAAATCGATGATGAGTTTGCGAAAAATTTTGGCTTAGAAGATTTGGCCGGACTGCGCCAGGCAATCGGTCAACAGATCGGCCAAGAGTTCAGCAATGCATCACGCTTCAAGACCAAGCGCGTGTTGCTTGATAAACTTGCTGACGCCCATGAGTTTGAGTTGCCCGAAGGCATGCTGGAATCCGAATATCAACAAATTTGTCGGCAGGCACGTCCGCAGCAAGAGCAGGGTGCGCAACAGCCTGATCATGACCACGATCATGACCATGGTCATGACCATGATCATGACCACGATCATCAGCACAGCCAGCCGGCAGCCGATGAGGGCATGAGCGATGAAGATAAGGCCGAACATCGCTGTGTTGCCGAGCGCCGTGTGCGTTTGGGATTGCTGCTGGCTGAGGTTGGCCGGCTGAACAACATCCAAGTGGCGGATGAAGAGGTTCAGCGCGCCATCATGCAACAAGCGACTCGTTTCCCGGGTCAAGAACGCCAGGTGGTCGAGTTTTATCAGACCAACCCAGAGGCGCGGGCCAGTGTTCAGGCGCCTTTGTTCGAGGATAAAGTCGTCGATTTCATTCTTGAAATGGCCAAAATCGAGGATGTGACGGTCGCCGCTGAAGATTTGTTCCGCGATGATGACGCGCCGGCTGAAGAGGCGGAAGACGCGAAATCGACCAAGGCCAAGCCGGCAGCGAAGAAGCCTGCGGCCAAGAAGCCGGCGGCCAAAAAGACAGGGGCAAAGAAGCCGGCAGTGAAAAAGCCAGCCGCTAAAAAATCAGCGGCGAAATCAGCTGATGAAGCCGACGGTGATACTAAGTAACTTATCAGGCCCCGGGTGGGCATAATTTTCGACCGAAGCCAAGGAAACTGACGAATGCAGGATGCGATGGATATCACGATGAACACATTGGTTCCGATGGTGGTCGAGCAGACCAACCGTGGTGAGCGTTCTTATGACATTTATTCGCGCCTGTTGAAGGAGCGAATCATTTTCATCTCGGGGCCGATTAATGACCCTGTTTCGACCCTGGTTTGCTCACAGCTTCTGTTCTTAGAGGCCGAAAACCCAACCAAAGATATCTTCATGTACATCAATTCCCCAGGCGGTGTGGTGTCATCGGGTTTGGCGATGTATGACACCATGCAATATATCCGCCCGGAAGTGGCGACTGTGTGCATGGGCCAAGCAGCCTCAATGGGGTCGTTGTTGCTGGCCGCCGGCGAGAAGGGCAAACGGTTTTGCTTGCCGAACGCCAAAATCATGATTCACCAGCCTTCCGGCGGTTATCAGGGGCAGGCGACAGATATTGAAATCCACGCTAAGGAAGTCTTGCGGACAAAAGCCCGGTTGAATGAGATCTATGAAACACACACCGGCCAAAAACTCGATATCATCGAAGCGGCCATGGAACGTGATAACTTCATGACCGGTGACGAGGCTGTAGCCTTTGGGTTAATTGACGAGGTTGTTGCCAAGCGTCCGGTTGAAGATGACGGCGAGGTGGTCAGCGATAGTTAAGTTATCGCGGCAAGCCGCCAAAATTTCTCCGACGCTTACCACCTTGTCGAGAGCGGCGATAAAACCCATACTTATGCTACGAGGTCGTTAGCCTTTTTGCGGTTTTACAGCGCCGCCGCCAGGGGTTAAGATGTCGATTGCAACTTTGAATAGGACCATCGACCATGAGTAAGTCCGGAACTGCCGGCGGGGATTCAAAAAACACCCTCTATTGCTCGTTTTGCGGCAAAAGCCAGCATGAGGTGCGGAAGCTGATCGCCGGCCCAACCGTGTTCATTTGTGATGAATGCGTCGAGTTGTGTATGGACATCATCCGCGAGGAAAATAAAACAACCCTCGTGAAGTCCCGTGATGGCGTGCCAACACCGAAAGACATCTGCGAGGTTTTGGACGATTATGTGATCGGCCAATTGCAAGCCAAACGTATTTTGTCTGTCGCCGTCCATAATCACTACAAGCGCTTGTCTCACGGACAAAAAAGCGATGATGTGGAATTGGCAAAGTCTAACATTCTGCTGGTCGGTCCAACAGGTTGCGGCAAAACGCTGCTCGCACAAACTTTGGCGCGGATCATTGACGTACCGTTTACGATGGCGGATGCGACAACCTTGACCGAAGCCGGATATGTCGGTGAGGACGTTGAAAATATCATTCTCAAGCTGTTGCAAGCAGCTGATTATAATGTTGAACGGGCGCAGCGCGGCATTGTCTACATCGATGAAGTCGACAAGATCAGCCGGAAATCCGACAACCCATCCATAACCCGTGATGTTTCAGGCGAAGGCGTGCAGCAAGCGCTGTTGAAGATCATGGAAGGCACTGTTGCCAGCGTTCCGCCCCAGGGCGGCCGAAAGCATCCGCAGCAAGAGTTTCTGCAGGTTGATACAACCAATATCTTGTTCATCTGTGGTGGTGCTTTTGCGGGCTTGGATAAAATTATTTCGAACCGTAGCAAAGGTTCCTCCATCGGTTTTGGTGCCGATGTCCGCTCGCCCGATGATCGCCGGACCGGCGAAATTCTGCGCGATGTGGAACCAGAGGATCTTTTGAAATTCGGCCTCATCCCAGAATTTGTTGGTCGCTTGCCTGTGGTTGCGACCTTGGAAGATTTGGATGAAGAAGCACTTGTGGAAATCCTGACCAAGCCGAAAAACGCTTTGGTGAAGCAATACCAGCGCTTGTTTGAGATGGAAGACGTGCAGCTTGAATTCCGTACCGATGCTCTGTCGGCAATTGCCCGTAAGGCGATTGAACGTAAAACCGGCGCACGGGGTTTGCGTTCGATCATGGAAAATATTCTGCTTGACCCAATGTACGACTTGCCGAGCAGCGATGACGTCGAAGAGATCGTCATTAACGGCGACGTTGTCGATGCCGGCGCCAAGCCATTGCTGGTTCACGGGGAGCGGCGCGAAGACGTGGGGACCAGCGCCTAACCGGTTTGCTTCGGGACGCGGGGCATATTCTGCGCTGCGTCCTTGAACTTTCGTCCAAGACATCCATGTTTATTACCAGAGTAGTTATCGCGCAAATCTGCGCACTTTTTTAAACATTGTGAGGCCGGATGTCTGCCACCGACGCACCGACGACCTATCCTGTTCTGCCCCTGCGGGACATAGTTGTGTTTCCACATATGATAGTGCCGCTTTTTGTTGGCCGTGAAAAATCCGTTTTAGCGCTTGAAGACGTCAAGGAAGACGACAAGCAAATTATTTTGGTGTCGCAGAAAAACCCCAGCGAAGACGATCCCTCGGCCGACGATATTTATGAAGTCGGAACCATTGGGACCATTTTGCAGTTACTGAAACTACCGGATGGAACCGTCAAAGTCCTGGTCGAAGGCGGCGCCCGGGCGAAAATCGTCCGATATACGGACCGCACGGAATTTGTTGAAGCTGAGGCGGTGATCATCACCGAAGAGGCCTACAGCGACGAAGACCTTGCCACAGAAGAAGAAGATGCTCTGTCACGGACAGCGGTCTCTCAGTTCGAGCAATACATCAAGCTGAACAAGAAAATTCCACCGGAAGTTCTTGTTTCTCTTGGCAAAATTACCGATTCCAGCAAGCTCGCCGATACCATTGCCTCGCATTTGGTGCTGCGTATCGCGGAAAAGCAGGAATTATTGGAAACCTTCAGCGTTGCCGCGCGCTTGGAAAAAGTCTTCGGTATTATGGAAGGCGAAATCGGCGTTCTGCAGGTCGAGAAGCGGATCCGGAGCCGGGTTAAGCGGCAGATGGAAAAAACCCAGCGCGAGTATTATCTGAATGAGCAGATGAAGGCCATTCAGAAGGAGCTTGGCGAAGCTGAGGAAAGCCGTGATGAGCTGCAGGAGTTAGAAGAGCAGATCGAGCGCACCAAGCTGTCGAAAGAAGCACGCGAAAAAGCCCAGTCTGAGATGCGCAAGCTGCGCAATATGAGCCCCATGTCGGCTGAGGCAACGGTGGTCCGGAATTACCTTGACTGGTTGATCGGGATTCCCTGGAAAAAGCGCGCCCGCATCAAAAAAGATATTAACCTCGCCAAGGAAATTCTTGATCGCGATCATTATGGCTTAGAAAAGGTCAAAGAGCGGATTCTCGAATATCTGGCGGTACAGCAACGTATCGGCAAAATTAAAGGCCCGATCTTGTGCCTTGTTGGCCCACCTGGTGTGGGTAAAACTTCCCTTGGCCGCTCGATCGCCAAGGCCACGGGCCGGAACTATGTGCGGATGTCACTTGGCGGTGTGCGTGATGAGGCCGAAATCCGCGGGCATCGGCGGACCTATATCGGCTCGCTGCCCGGCAAAGTCGTGCAGGGTATGAAAAAAGCCAAGACCTCAAACCCATTATTCTTATTGGACGAGATCGACAAGCTTGGTGCAGATTATCGCGGCGATCCGTCGTCGGCACTGCTTGAGGTTTTGGATCCTGAGCAAAACAACACCTTCCAAGACCATTACCTTGAGGTCGATTATGATCTCTCCGATGTGATGTTTGTGACCACGGCGAACTCGTTACAAATGCCGCAACCGCTGCTCGATCGGATGGAAATCATTCGATTGTCCGGTTATACCGAAGATGAAAAGGTTGAAATCGCGCGCCGCCACCTGATCCCCAAACAAGTTAAGGATCATGGCTTAAAAGAAGGCGAGTGGAGCATTTCCGACGAGGCTGTGCGTGATCTTATTCGCTATTACAGCCGTGAGGCCGGGGTTCGTAATTTAGAGCGTGAACTTGCGAATTTGGCCCGCAAAGCGGTTAAAGAAATCCTCATGAACGGTGTCACCGAAGTGAACGTAACACCTGAAAACCTCGATAAGTTTGCCGGTGTGCGGAAGTATCGGTTTGGTGAGGTTGAAGATGCTGACATGTTGGGCGTCGTTACCGGCCTGGCCTGGACCGAAGTTGGTGGTGAGTTGTTGACCATCGAATCGGTCACGCTACCTGGCAAGGGCAAGGTCCATGCAACAGGAAAGCTTGGCGATGTGATGAAAGAATCGGTGCAAGCTGCCGAAAGTTTCGTCAAATCCCGTAGCCTCAGCTTTGGAATTCAGCCGGCGGTGTTTGAAAGCCGCGACATTCACGTGCATGTGCCGGAAGGTGCGACTCCAAAAGATGGCCCCTCGGCCGGCGTCGCAATGGTGACGTCGATCGTGTCGATATTATCCGGCATTGCCGTGCGCCGAGACGTGGCAATGACAGGTGAAGTGACCTTACGTGGCCGTGTCTTGCCAATCGGCGGCTTGAAAGAAAAGCTGCTGGCAGCGTTGCGGGGCGGTATCAAAACGGTGTTGATCCCGATTGACAACGCCAAAGATCTGGTCGAAATCCCGGATAACGTCAAGGACGGCTTAACCATCATTCCTGTTTCAACCGTCGAAGAAGTGCTCAGCAATGCATTGGTGAACGAGCCGCTGCCGGTTGAACTTGATAAAGGGCCGGTCGCGGGAGCGATCCCACCGAAGCCTGGGACCAGTGATGGGACGGATAACTCGGTGTTCACACACTGATAGCGTGAAAAAAAATTTGTTGTTTGCCACTGCGCAGTTATTGTGGCCAAATAAACGCTTGGTTATTCGTGTTGATTGTGCCGCGAATTGGAGAGTTTGCAAAAGCGGTGATAATTTAGTGAATATCGGTCTAAAATCTGTCTATACTCGCTATACGTGATTGACTGTGTTGTTGTGCTCGATTAATGGTGACACCGTGATGTGGTCACGATTGTGGCAAATCGAGAAACTGATAAAGCTTAATTAAAGGAGGCTCGGACGTGAATAAAAATGAACTTATCGCTTCAGTATCGGAAGTGACTAGCCTATCAAAGGCCGACGCTGGCCGGGCCGTAGATGCCGTTCTTGAAAATATCACTGGTGCGTTGAAATCAGGTGATGATGTGCGTCTTGTCGGATTCGGGACGTTTTCAGTAGCCAACCGCGCTGCGAGTGAAGGTCGCAATCCGCAGACTGGTGAGAAAATCAATATTCCTGCGTCGAAACAGCCTAAATTCAAAGCAGGTAAAGGTCTGAAAGACGCCATCAACTAAGATTGCGTCAGCAAGACTTATCGGGTCCGCCGCCACCAATGGGTGGCGGCGTATTACTTTGCGGGCGGCATCGTCCCGCTTTGCTAATCATCGCAGCTGCAAGTTTGCGGTTATATTATGCGACAGGGCGCTTAGCTCAGCTGGGAGAGCGTCTGGTTTACACCCAGAAGGTCGGCGGTTCGATCCCGTCAGCGCCCACCATTTCATAGCGGCCGGGCGGCTACATATGTTTACCGTGTAAAATCACATGATTGTACAGGCTTCGTAAATCCGCGCGGATTTCGGTCGTTACCCTGCCGCTTTCGATTGCCACGCGATAAGCGATGATGTCACGGCGCAGACTCGGCGAAATGTTCACACTGTTAATCAAAGCGTCATACATTTCTTGCGGTGTTGCTTGGCTCAACGGAACCGGCTTGCTTGGTGCTTCAGGCGGCAAATCTGCCTCTGCGGGACGGGATCTTACAGGCAGCAATTTGCGCGGCAGGATCAATTCATCCCAGGTTAAGCCGTATTGATCGAGGATCTTGTTGACGGCTGCCGCTGCATTCAGAACCTCACCATCGCTATGACTTTTCAATACATTGACCAGTTTTGTGAGTCGGTCATAATCAGCAGCATTCATCATAACGGAGACAAGGCCTGTCTGTTCTGGCTGTATGGACTAGCCAGCGGGTGGCCGTCAGCGGTGCATCGGTTATAAAACAGTCATCAGGCTATCTCAATCAAAAACAAAAAAGGTTAAGCCGTCGCGCTTGACAGCGGATAAGGGACGCAGTACATCGACCGCCTTGGTATCTGCACGAGACAGATGCTGCGGATTGAGGGGGTGTAGCTCAGTTGGTTAGAGCGCCGGCCTGTCACGCCGGAGGCCGCGGGTTCGAGTCCCGTCACTCCCGCCACTCACCGCCGCCAATCGTTCCCTTAAATTGCCTGTAAATCGTGCCAAGCCGGGATGTTTGCGGTTTCACAACCGTGCAAGCGACAATTTGTCATCAACGGTTTGCCAAGTTTTCGTCGTTTTCAGCCGAATTAGCGTGTTCGGCATCTTCCCTTGGTCCCGAAGGCCAATTATAGTGCGCGAGCGATGTGGTTACGGGAAAGTAGGATCATGACTGTACAAGACGCATTGCCGGGTTTGCTGCAAGAATATCTGCCGATCTTGATTTTCTTGATGATTGCAATCGGGCTCGCCGTTGTGATGGCGTTTGGCTCAATGATTATTGGGCCGAGCCGGCCAGACTCGGAAAAGTTATCAGCCTACGAATGTGGCTTTGAAGCCTTCAATGATAGCCGTGGGCAATTTGATGTGCGGTTCTATTTGGTGGCCATTCTGTTTATCATTTTCGATCTCGAAGTTGCCTTTCTGTTCCCGTGGGCAGTCTCGCTGTCGGACGTCGGGCTGTTTGGGTTCTGGTCGATGGTGTTGTTCCTTGGGGTGTTAACCATCGGGTTTATTTACGAGTGGAAAAAAGGAGCCTTGGAATGGGAGTGATTGGGTCAGAAATCGGTGCTGGCGCGGCATTGCCGCAAGGTGCTGACCAAGATGCCATCCTGGGCGCTGTTGGCGACGAATTGCGCGATAAGGGCTTTGTCATCGCGCAGGCCGATAAATTATTCAACTGGGCGCGCAGCGGCTCTTTGTGGCCAATGACCTTCGGGCTGGCATGTTGTGCCGTCGAGATGATGCACACGGCCGCAAGTCGCTATGATATCGACCGCTTTGGGATGGTTTTTCGGCCAAGTCCACGGCAATCTGATGTGATGATCGTGGCCGGTACGCTGACCAATAAAATGGCCCCGGCTTTACGCAAAGTTTACGACCAAATGCCAGAGCCGCGCTGGGTGATCTCCATGGGATCCTGTGCCAACGGCGGCGGTTATTACCATTACTCCTATTCAGTGGTGCGCGGCTGTGATCGGATCGTACCGGTAGATGTGTATGTTCCCGGCTGCCCGCCAACGGCTGAAGCGTTGCTTTACGGCGTTTTGCAACTGCAGAAAAAGATTAAACGAACGGCAACGATTGCGCGCTAGCAAATCGGTAAATTGTGTCAGCAAAGCGGGAGTCAAAAAATGGCTGTGGCCGAAGACAACGGGCTCGTCAATGAGCTGGGCGAATATGTGGCTGCGCAATTGGGTGCCAAACTTGACGCGGTGACATTCGTTAACGGCGAATTGGCGATTAAGACATCGGCGGCGCATATCACGGCTGTGCTGAACTTTTTGCGCGATGACAGCCGCTGCCAATTTAAGGCTTTGATGGATTTAACGGTTGTAGACTTTCCCACCCGCGCGCGGCGCTTTGACGTGGTGTATAACCTGCTCAGCATTGCCCACGCGCAGCGCATTCGGATAAAGCTTGAATGCGATGAGGAAACGCCGGTGCCATCGGTTGCCGGCATTTATAGCTCTGCGGCATGGAACGAGCGTGAGGCTTGGGATATGTACGGCGTCTATTTTGCCGATCATCCTGATTTACGGCGTTTGTTGACCGACTATGGTTTCGAGGGTCATCCGCTGCGCAAAGACTTCCCGCTCACCGGGCATGTACAAGTGCGCTATGACGAGCTTGCCAAGCGAGTCGTGCAGGAACCTGTGGAACTGGCCCAAGATTTCCGCAGTTTCGACTATCTGTCGCCGTGGGAGGGCGCGCAAGCGGCGCTGCCAGGTGACGAAAAGGCGAAGGATGGTGATACCGATGGCTGAAGCTCAGATTAAGCCACTGACACTCAATTTTGGCCCGCAGCACCCGGCCGCCCATGGCGTCTTGCGCTTGGTGCTTGAAATGGATGGTGAGGTTGTCCACCGTGCCGACCCGCATATCGGCCTGCTTCACCGCGGCACGGAAAAGCTTATTGAGCATAAGACCTATTTACAGGCCGTACCGTATTTCGACCGGCTGGATTATGTTTCGCCAATGGCACAGGAGCATACTTTTGCGCTTGCTGTTGAGAAGCTTTTGGGCGTTGAAGTGCCGCAACGCGGGCAATATGTGCGGGTGTTGTTCTCAGAAATCTCCCGGGTCCTAAACCATATCTTGAACATCACCACATTCGCCATCGACGTGGGTGCCATGACGCCGTTGTTATGGGGCTTTGAAGAGCGTGAAATTTTGATGGAATTTTACGAGCGTGTTTGCGGTGCCCGCTTGCATGCAGCTTATTTCCGGCCTGGTGGCGTTCACCAAGACCTTCCGGCCGGCCTTGCCGACGATATTTATGCCTGGGCCGACAAATTTCCAAAGTTCATAGCCGACCTCGAAGGCTTGCTGACCGAAAACCGCATTTTCAAGCAGCGAACGGTTGATATCGGCGTTGTTGACCGTGAAAAAGCGCTGGATCTTGGTTTCAGCGGTCCATGCATCCGTGGCTCGGGCGTGCCCTGGGATTTACGGAAGGCACAGCCTTATGATGTCTACGACAAAATGGACTTCCAAGTGGCCATTGGTAACACCGGCGACTGCTATGCCCGCTACTTGGTGCGCGTCGAGGAAATGCGGCAAAGCTTGCGCATCATCAAGCAATGCCTGGAACAGATGCCTGACGGCCCGGTGATGACCGAAGATCACAAGATTGCCCCACCGCGGCGCAGCGACATGAAGCAATCAATGGAAGCGATGATTCATCACTTCAAGCTGTACACCGAGGGCTATCGAGTGCCGGCGGGTGAAACCTATACAGCGGTTGAAGCACCAAAGGGTGAATTTGGCATCTATCTGGTTTCCGATGGCACAAATCGGCCCTATAAGTGCAAAATTCGAGCCCCTGGATTCGCCTTTTTATCGGCGATGGATGCCATGTCACGGGGCCACATGCTGGCCGACACGGTGGCCATCATCGGCTCGTTAGATATCGTTTTCGGGGAGATTGACCGATGAGCGGAGGAGGGATTGCAGCCGAGCAACCAGCCAGCTTTGCGTTCACCGCCGAGAATGAAGCCAAAGCTGAAGCTCTGATCGCAAAATACCCGGAAGGCCGCCAACAAAGTGCGGTGATGGCCTTGCTCGACTTGGCGCAACGCCAGCATGATAACTGGATCCCGATGGCGGCGATTGACGTCATCGGTGCCAAGCTTGAAATGGCCCCCATCCGCGTCTTGGAGGTGGCAACCTTTTATTCGATGTACAATATGGCCCCGGTTGGCGCGTTTTATTTGCAAGCGTGCCGGACGACGCCGTGTTGGTTGCGTGGCTCCGATAACGTCATCAAAGCGATTCGTGACAAGCTGGGCATTGCCAATAAACAAATGACCGACGACGGTAAATTTTCGTTGTTGGAAGTTGAATGCTTGGGTGCATGCGCGAACGCGCCTGTGCTGCAAGTGAACGATAATTTTTATGAAGACTTAGATTACGCCGGAACCGTCGCGCTTCTGGATAAATTAGCAGAAGGCGAAATACCAACGCCAGGGTCAACATCGGGGCGCACCGGCGCAATGCCTGCCCCGGGGGCGACGTCGCTGACCAGCGCAGGCGGTGGTGCAGGGGCCACAGGCGATGTGGGAGAAGATTGATGTTACAGGACCAAGATCGTATTTTCACAAATCTTTATGGCCTTCAAGACTGGGGCCTCGACGGTGCCCGCAGTCGGGGTGACTGGGACGGCACCAAGGCAATTTTAGCCAAAGGCACCGAGCAGATCATCGAGGAGGTCAAGGCCTCAGGTTTGCGCGGCCGCGGCGGTGCCGGTTTCTCGACCGGCATGAAATGGTCTTTCATGCCCAAAGAAGTTGGCGATCGACCCCATTACCTGGTCATTAATGCAGATGAGTCGGAGCCTGGAACATGTAAGGATCGTGAGATTTTACGCCATGATCCTCATAAATTGGTTGAAGGCGCGCTGATCGCCAGCTTTGCGATGCAAGCTCATACTGCGTTCATCTATGTGCGCGGCGAATTCTACAATGAAGCAGCCCGCCTGCAGGCCGCCATTGACCAAGCCCGTGAGGCCGGATTGATTGGCAAGAACGCCTGCGGCAGCGGTTGGGATTTTGATATTGTCCTGCATCGTGGTGCCGGGGCTTATATTTGCGGCGAAGAATCAGCGATGCTGGAAAGCCTTGAGGGCAAAAAAGGCCAGCCGCGCATGAAACCGCCGTTCCCGGCGGCCTCGGGCATTTATGGTTGTCCGACAACGGTGAATAATGTTGAGAGCATTGCGGTGGTGCCGACGATCTTGCGCCGTGGGCCGGAATGGTTCGCTGGTTTTGGCCGTCCGAACAACACCGGCACGAAACTTTTTTGCATTTCAGGCCATGTGAACAATCCCTGCACTGTCGAAGAAGAGATGAGCATCCCGTTGCGCGACCTGCTTGAGCGTCATGCCGGCGGTGTCATCGGTGGGTGGGACAATTTATTAGCCGTTATCCCAGGCGGTTCCTCGGTGCCGTGCCTGCCGCAGGACGTCTGCGGCGATATGTTGATGGATTTCGATGCCTTGCGTGAGGTCAAGTCGGGTCTTGGGACAGCAGCCGTTATCGTCATGGCAAAAGAGGCCTTTGGCCGGCAAACCGATATCATCGAAGCGATCCAGCGGCTGTCGCATTTTTATATGCATGAAAGCTGTGGCCAATGCACGCCGTGCCGCGAAGGGACGGGCTGGATGTATCGGGTGATGAGCCGGCTGGTGACAGGTGATGCCGAAATTGCCGAAATCGATGCCCTAGAAGAGGTAACGCGGCAGGTGGAAGGCCATACAATTTGCGCCCTTGGTGATGCAGCGGCATGGCCAATTCAGGGGTTGATCCGGCATTTCCGGCCGGAGATTGAAAATCGTATTGTCAGCCGCAAGGCAGCAATACCAGCGGCGGCCGAATAATCGGCGGGACGGAGAGAGAACAATGCCTAAGTTGACAGTCAACGGGGTAGAAGTCGAAGTCGACGCAGGATCGACGGTCCTGCAGGCCTGTGAGGAAGCCGGCGTCGAAATCCCGCGCTTTTGTTACCACGACCGGCTGTCGGTCGCCGGCAACTGCCGGATGTGCTTGGTCGAAATGGAGCGGGCACCGAAGCCAATTGCCTCCTGTGCCATGCCCGCCGGTGACGGCATGGTCATCCGAACCGATACCGAAACGGTGACCAAGGCGCGCAAAGGGGTGATGGAATTTCTGCTCATTAACCATCCCCTTGATTGCCCAATCTGTGACCAAGGCGGCGAGTGCGACCTGCAAGATCAGGCCATGGGCTACGGCCATGATGACAGCCGGTATGACGAGCTGAAGCGCTCTGTGGTCGATAAAAACATGGGTCCGTTGGTGAAAACCATCATGACTCGTTGCATCCATTGCACCCGCTGCGTCCGGTTCACAACCGAAGTCGCCGGGGTTGATCAAATGGGGCTTTTGAATCGCGGCGAGAATGCCGAAATCACTACCTATTTAGAACAGGCCCTGGATTCCGAATTATCAGGAAACGTGGTCGATCTTTGTCCTGTTGGGGCGCTGACATCGAAGCCTTATGCCTTTGCGGCGCGGCCGTGGGAGCTGAAAAAAACTGAAACCATTGATGTGATGGACGCGATGGGTGCCAATGTCCGTGTTGACGCCCGTGGCGGCCAGGTTCTGCGGGTGCTGCCGCGGTTACATGAAGACATCAATGAAGAATGGATTTCCGATAAAACTCGGCACGCCTGCGACGGCTTGGCACGACAACGCCTCGATCGTCCGTACATCCGTCGTGACGGCCGTTTGCAGCCTGCCAGCTGGGAAGAAGCCCTGGCCGCTGTGGCCGCAAAGATGGCGGCGACGCAGAGCGCTAAAATTGCTGCCATCGTTGGCGATCAAGTTGACAGTGAAGCGATGTTCGCACTGAAACAGTTGATGGACGCCAAAGGCGTGCTGAGTGTCGATTGCCGCCAAGACGGTGCCAAAATTGGCGGTCAGGCGCGGGCCGGTTACTTGTTCAACAGTGGTTTTGCAGCGGTCGAGGAGGCGGACGCCTTACTTCTGGTCGGCAGCAATCCGCGCTGGGAAGCGCCTGTTTGGAATGCCCGGGTGCGGAAACGCTGGTTAAGCCCCGGGGCCTTTCCGATTGGCTTGGTCGGCGCCGCGGCGCCGCTGACCTATGATCATGAACACCTGGGAAGCGATGTTGCGACGTTGCAAGCGATTGCCGATGGCAGCCACCCGTTTGCGGATGTCTTGAAATCGGCTTCGCGGCCGATGTTGGTGATCGGAATGGGTGCGCTTAGCCGGGACGATGGCGCGACAATGCTTGGTTTGGCGCGGCAAATTGCTGAAAATTGTAATTTGGTGTCGGATGATTGGAATGGTTTCAATGTGTTGCATACCGCCGCATCCCGTGTCGCCGGCCTGGACCTGGGGCTAATCCCAGGCGCTGGTGGCCATGATGTGGCCGGTATTTTAGCGGCGGCGAAATCAGGCGATATGGATATGGTTTATCTGCTCGCCGCCGATGAAATCGACAGTGATCAATTTGGCGATGCTTTTGTGGTGTACCAAGGCCATCACGGTGATCGCGGCGCTCATCGTGCCGATGTGATCCTGCCGGGCGCCGCCTATACCGAAAAAGATGCGCTTTACATCAATGCCGAGGGCCGTGTGCAAATGGCCTTACGGGCGGTTTTCCCACCGGGTGAAGCGCGCGAAGATTGGAAGATTCTGCGGGCTTTGGCCGGCGCTTTAGGGATTGACCTGGGCTATAATGATTTGGCCGGTTTGCGTGCTACATTGGTCGCTCAACATCCACATTTTGAGCTGATCGATATTCAAGAACCGGGCGAATGGGGTGCCTTTGGTGAAATTTCGACCCCTGAGGACACACCATTCGAGACATCGATTAATAATTTCTATATGACCGACCCCATTAGTCGTGCCTCGGAAACCATGGCGCAGTGCAGCCAAGCGTTTGTCGAAGATAAGATGGCCCGTACCGGTACGGACGGATAAGGCAAGGGTGGAGACAAGCATATGATCGAACAAGTCATCACCCAAGCTTGGCCCGTCATTCTCATTGTTGCTAAGATTTTAGCGATTGTTGTGCCGCTTTTGCTTGCCGTCGCTTATCTGACCTATGCGGAGCGTAAGGTCATTGGTGCGATGCAGCTGCGGAAGGGGCCAAACGTTGTTGGCCCCTTTGGTTTAGGGCAGCCGCTTGCCGACGGCTTGAAGCTGTTCATCAAAGAAACGATTTTACCGGCCGGTGCCAATAAAACGGTCTTCATCATGGCACCGATGTTGACGTTCATCCTGAGCTTAATTGCCTGGGCAGTGATTCCCTTCGATTCTGGGATGGTGTTAGCGGATATCAACGTCGGTGTGCTGTACCTGTTTGCGATTTCATCGCTGGGGGTCTATGGCGTCATCATGGCCGGTTGGGCCTCGAATTCGAAATATGCCTTTTTAGGTGCCTTGCGGTCCGCCGCACAAATGGTCTCATATGAAGTCTCAATCGGTTTTGTGATGGTAACGGTGCTGCTGTGTGTCGGCTCGCTGAACCTGACCGCTGTTGTTGAAGCGCAGCGTAACCTGTGGTTCTTCATTCCGTTATTCCCGATGTTTGTGATCTTTTTCATCTCAACATTGGCGGAAACAAACCGGCATCCGTTTGACTTACCGGAAGGTGAGTCGGAGATCGTTGCCGGGTTCTTTGTTGAATATTCGGCAATGAGCTTTGCGCTGTTCTTCCTTGGTGAATACGCCAACATGATCCTGATGAGCGCGATGACCGCGATCTTATTTCTCGGCGGTTGGTTGCCGATCATGGACATTGCGCCCTTTAATTGGATTCCAGGCCCGCTTTGGCTCATCGCCAAAACCTGTTTCGTGCTGTTTTTCTTCCTCTGGGTACGGGCTACGTTCCCGCGCTATCGGTATGACCAATTGATGCGTCTTGGGTGGAAAATTTTTTTACCATTCTCGTTGTTTTGGGTCATTGCGACAGCCGGCGTGCTGGTTGCCTTTGACCTGCTGCCGAACGCTTAAGGGAGCGCTGAATAATGTCGATTTCCGAACGTCCAGACCGCGGCCTGCTGCTGACCGAACTTGTGTCCGGCATGTGGCTAACTTTGCGGTACATGTTCAAGAAAAAGCACACCATCAATTACCCTTATGAAAAAGGCCATTTGAGCCCGCGTTTCCGCGGCGAACATGCGCTGCGGCGGTATCCCAACGGTGAGGAACGCTGCATCGCCTGCAAGCTTTGCGAAGCTGTTTGTCCGGCACAAGCCATCACCATTGAAGCCGAGCCGCGAGATGATGGCAGCCGGCGCACAACCCGATACGATATCGACATGACAAAATGTATCTACTGCGGCTTCTGCCAAGAAGCCTGCCCGGTGGATGCCATTGTCGAAGGTCCGAATTTTGAATTTGCGACCGAGACCCGTGAAGAATTGTTTTATAACAAAGACAAATTGCTGGCTAACGGTGACCGCTGGGAGCGGGAGATCGCTCTCAATCTGGCGCAAGATGCACCGTATCGTTAACCATCAAGCGAACAAAAGGTATATCGAAGGCGTGAATAACGGCAGAAAGAATCAACAACGCGCGCATCTAATCGTGAAGCGTGATGCCGTAGGGGGGAAATCGTGATCCAAGCGCTGGTGTTCTATTTATTTGCCACCGTCACTGTCCTATCGGCAGTCATGGTGGTGACGTCGCGCAATCCGGTCCATTCGGTATTGTTCCTGATTTTAGCGTTTTTTAATGCGGCCGCGCTATTCTTGCTCATGGGGGCGGAATTCATCGCCATGATGCTGGTGGTTGTTTATGTGGGCGCCGTCGCGGTTCTGTTTTTGTTTGTGGTGATGATGCTGGACATCAATTTCACCGCCTTGCGCCAGGGTTTCCAAACCTACCTGCCGATTGGTCTGTTAATCGGGGTGGTGCTTTTTGTCGAAATCTTAATTTCCCTTGGCGCCTGGAGCATCGGCCCGGAGATGATTGCCGCGGCTTCGGCACCGACACCGGCACCGGCGGATGTTTCCAACACCAAAGCCATCGGCAAATTGCTGTACACACAATATGTGCTGCTGTTTCAAATTTCAGGTTTGATCCTGTTGGTGGCAATGATCGGGGCGATCGTTCTGACCTTGCGTCAACGCCCAGGGGTTTTGCGCCAAACAATTAGCGAACAGGTCAGTCGGCGGCCGGCAGATGTGGTCAGTTTGGTTGATGTCAACAAGGGCGAGGGTGTTTGACATGTTGGAGATTGGCTTAGGGCATTATCTGACCGTTGCGGCAATCCTGTTTACGCTCGGCATTGTTGGCATTTTTATTAACCGGAAAAACGTCATCGTCATTCTGATGTCGGTTGAATTGATGTTGCTGGCTGTGAACATCAATCTGGTCGCATTCTCATCATTTTTGAATGATCTGGCCGGGCAAATCTTTGCCATGTTTGTGCTGACTGTCGCCGCTGCAGAAGCTGCGATCGGGCTGGCGATCCTGGTTGTCTACTTCCGTAACCGCGACTCCATCGCGGTTGAAGACATCAACATGATGAAAGGCTAGGGAAGCATGCTTTACGCGATCGTCTTCCTGCCCTTGCTTGGGGCGCTGATTGCCGGCTTTTTTGGGCGTTTGCTCGGGGATCGCGGGGCACAAGTCGTGACCTGTGGCTTTATGCTGGTGTCGATGGTGCTTGGCTGGATTGCCTTTCAAGATGTTGCGCTGGCCGGTAACGCACGCACGGTTGAATTGTTCACTTGGCTAAGTTCCGGTGATTTGCAGGCAAGCTGGGCGTTGAAGTTTGATACCTTAACGGCGGTCATGGTGATCGTTGTCACCACGGTCTCGGCGATGGTTCACGTCTATTCCATCGGTTACATGAGCCATGACCACTCGATCCCGCGCTTTATGGCGTATTTATCGTTCTTTACCTTCGCAATGCTGATGCTTGTGACCGCCGATAACCTGATCCAAATGTTCTTTGGCTGGGAAGGGGTCGGGGTTGCCTCATATTTATTGATCGGTTTTTGGTTTCATAAACCGACGGCAAATGCGGCGGCCATTAAGGCGTTTCTGGTTAACAGGGTCGGTGATTTCGGATTTGCCTTGGGGATTTTTGGAACTTTCTTGCTGTTTGATACCATCCATCTCGACACGATTTTCCAGATGGTTGCCAGTAAGCAGAACGTTTCAATTAGCTTCCTTGGGGGTGAATTCCACGCCCTGACGGTGCTGTGCTTATTACTGTTCATCGGGGCCATGGGTAAGTCGGCACAATTGGGCCTGCACACGTGGTTACCTGATGCCATGGAAGGGCCGACCCCTGTGTCGGCGTTGATCCATGCGGCGACCATGGTGACCGCCGGGGTATTCATGGTGGCGCGGCTATCGCCGATGATGGAATATTCCGAAACGGCGTTGGCAGTGATCACCATTGTTGGGGCCGCCACAGCATTCTTTGCCGCCACCATCGGCATGACCCAGACCGATATCAAACGCGTGATCGCCTATTCGACCTGCTCGCAATTAGGTTATATGTTTTTTGCGCTGGGGGTTTCGGCCTACTCGGCAGCGATTTTCCATCTGATGACTCACGCCTTTTTCAAAGCCCTGTTGTTCCTGGGCGCTGGATCCGTCATTCACGCCATGTCTGATGAGCAGGACATGCGCAAGATGGGGGGGATTTACCGCAAGATTCCGTTTACCTATGCGATGATGTGGATTGGCAGTTTAGCGCTGGCAGGGGTGCCGTTTTTTGCCGGCTTCTATTCCAAGGATATGATCTTGGAAGCCGCCTATGCAGCGCAAAGCAATCTTGGCTATTTTGCCTTCTGGATGGGGATCGCGGCGGCTTTGATGACCGCTTTCTATAGCTGGCGACTGCTGATCGTCACCTTCCACGGTAGCCCGCGGGCGTCGGCCGAAGTGATGAGCCATGTGCATGAATCCCCCTTGGTCATGACCATTCCGCTGCTGGTTTTGGCGGTGGGGGCGGTGTTTGCCGGCTGGCTTGGCTACAATACCTTTGTTGGTGACGGCATGGATGCATTCTGGGGCAGCGCGATTCTTGTCCTGGAAGGCCATAACACCGTTAAAGCCGCGCATCACGTGCCCACATGGGTGAAACTGCTGCCGATATTTGTCGGCATTGCAGGCATTGCACTGGCGTATTGGATTTATATGCTGCGTCCGGGCACAGCCGATAAAATCGTTGCCGCCTTCCGGCCGGTTTGCTCGTTCTTCCTCAATAAATGGTATTTCGACGAGTTATACGACTGGCTGTTTGTGCGGCCGGCGCTGCGCCTCGGGCGGATCTTCTGGAAGACCGGTGATGGTGACATTATCGACGGTTACGGCCCGGACGGCGTGTCCGCTGCAGCGCGCTTCTTGGCAGGGCGGGCAGCTGTTCTGCAGTCCGGTTACGTCTATCACTATGCCTTTGCGATGCTGATCGGGGTTGTGGTGATTTTGTCCTGGTATCTTATCTTCCACGGGGGTTGAAACAATGATCGCTGATTGGCCTTTGTTGTCACTGGTGACCTTTCTCCCCTTGGTTGGGGCGGCATTGATCTTGCTGACACGGGGCGACGCCGATGTGGTTGCGCGGAACGCACGCTATGTTGCTTTGTGGACCTCATTGGTCACATTCGCCGTATCCTTGTTGGTATGGGGCAATTTCGACAATCGTGAAGCTGGTTTCCAAATGGTCGAACAGGTCGATTGGATCGCCAGCGGGCAGATCGGCTATAAAGTCGGTGTTGACGGGATTTCGGTATTCTTCGTGCTGTTATCGACGTTGCTGACGCCGATTTGTATTTTATCGGCCTGGGATGCCATCAAAGTCAGAGTGAAAGAATATATGATCGCTTTCTTGGTCCTTGAGACCCTGATGGTGGGCATGTTCTGCGCGCTCGATATTTTGGTTTTCTATATTTTCTTTGAAGCTGTGCTGATCCCGATGTTCCTGATCATTGGCATTTGGGGCGGGCCGCGACGTGTCTACGCAGCCTTTAAGTTCTTTTTGTACACCCTGGCCGGCTCGGTATTGATGCTGGTCGCCATTCTGACGATGTATTTTCAGGCCGGCACCACAGATATTCCGACATTGATGCAAATCGGGCTGTTCGGCGCCGATCTGCAGACCTGGTTGTGGCTGGCCTTCTTTGCCTCCTTTGCCGTTAAGGTGCCGATGTGGCCTGTTCACACCTGGTTACCTGATGCCCATGTGGAGGCACCAACCGCCGGCTCGGTCATTTTGGCAGGGGTGCTGCTGAAAATGGGCGGATATGGGTTTTTGCGGTTCTCAATTCCGATGTTCCCGTTGGCGTCGGCAGAATTTGCGCCCTTGGTTTTTGCTCTCTCGGTGGTTGCCATCATCTACACCTCACTGGTGGCTCTGGCGCAATCCGACATGAAAAAAATGATCGCGTATTCGTCTGTTGCGCATATGGGATTTGTGACCATCGGTGCCTTTACGTTGACGGAACAAGGGATCCAGGGATCAATCTTTCAAATGCTTTCCCATGGGGTTGTATCCGGCGCATTATTCCTGTGTGTCGGGGTGATCTATGACCGTATCCATAGCCGTGAGATTTCCGACTATGGTGGCTTGGTCAGTCGGATGCCGCGTTACGCGCTGTTTTTCATGTTGTTCATGATGGCGTCGGTCGGCTTGCCGGGAACCAGTGGTTTCGTTGGCGAATTCTTGATTTTAATGGCTGCTTTTGAAGTTTCGACCTGGTTGGCGGTGCTGGCCACAACCGGGGTTGTTCTTGGTGCGACCTATATGTTGTGGCTGTACCGGCGGGTTATTTTCGGGGTCCTTGAAAAAGATAATTTGAAAGCGATCCTTGACCTTAGCCCACGGGAAATCGCTATTTTTGCGCCATTGATTGTGTTGGTGCTGTGGATGGGTATCTATCCCGCACCGTTCCTTGACGCCATGGCGGCGTCGGTTGAACAGTTGATCGCGAATTATCAAACTGCCCTTGCAGATGCTGGGGTAACGGTTGCGGAACGTTAGAAAACGCCGGGGAATAAGACCATGATGACAACAACGTTACCGGTGATGATGCCTGCCATGGCCGAGATTTTCTTGGCTGCGGCGGGAATGGCGTTACTGATGTATGGGGTCTTCACACAACGTGATGGGCAGTCCGAAGGGACCGCTTGGGGCACGATTGTGGCGATGCTGGTGGCTGCCGGTTTGGTGATCATCTACGGCGGTCCAGTTGCCGGTGAACCGGCCTTTTACGGACAGTTTGCAACCGGCCATTTTACACAGTTTGCAAAAGTCTTAATTCTTGTTGGTGCGGCCGTCGCGGTCTGGATGTCTGTGCGTTATATGCGTGCCGAAAGCAGCAATCGGTTTGAATTCCCGGTGTTGGTCCTGTTCGCCACCATCGGCATGCTGGTGATGGTTTCGGCCAATGATTTGATCGCGTTATATATGGGCATTGAGCTGCAGAGCTTGTCGCTTTACGTGATTGCCTCGATCCGCCGCGATTCCCTTCGAGCGACTGAGGCCGGCTTGAAATACTTTGTTTTGGGTGCCGTCTCTTCGGGCATGTTGTTATACGCCTGCTCATTGATCTACGGCTTCTCAGGGACCACGCAATTCGCCGGCCTTGCCACCGTGTTAACCGGCGAGGCAACGCCGCTTGGCTTAATTGTCGGCCTGGTTTTCTTAATTTCCGGTTTGGCCTTTAAAATTTCGGCGGTGCCGTTCCATATGTGGACCCCGGATGTGTATGAGGGGGCGCCAACGCCGGTCACAGCCTTGTTTGCGGTAGCCCCGAAAATTGCGGCAGTGTGCCTGATTTTGCGCACCATGATGGGGCCCTTTGGCGGCCTGATCGCCGATTGGCAGCAAGTGATTACCCTGATCTCGATCGCCTCAATGGTTCTTGGCGCTATTGCCGCAATCCAGCAAACCAATTTGAAACGGCTGATGGCCTATAGCTCGATTGGTCACATGGGCTTTGCGCTGGTTGGTGTTGCTGCCGGCAACCAGGCCGGCGCCCAAGCTGTGCTGATCTATATGGCGATTTATTTATTCATGAATGTGGGCACCTTTGCGGTCATTCTGTCGATGCGCAAAGAGGGCCGATATGTGGAGAATATCGCCGATTTGGCGGGCTTGAATAAAAGCCATCCATTGATGGCTTTGGCGATGCTGATTTTCATGTTCTCGATGGCCGGAATCCCTCCATTGGCGGGCTTTTTCAGCAAATGGTATGTGTTTTTTGCGGCCATTGAAGCAGGTCTGTTTGGCCTTGCCGTGATTGGTGTTTTGGCCAGCGTGGTGGGAGCTTTTTACTACATCCGCATCATTAAGGTGATGTATTTCGATGAAGCCGAAGCCCCGCTAGATTCTAAAATTTCGCGTGAAATGCGGATCATTATGGGCTTCACGGCAGTTGTATCACTGCTGTTCTTCATCTTGCCGGCACCTGTTGTTGATCAGGCAGCGGCGGCGGCGCAAACCCTGTTTACCAATTGATCGACAGCCAGGTTTTAGACTTGCCGGCGCCATTTCATGGCGTTGCTCTCGGTGTGGTCAACAGCACCAATGATGAAATGTCTCAGCGGCTTGCCGCCGGTGCCGGGCATGGGTTGGTGATTACCGCTCGCCAACAGTTGCAAGGCCGGGGCCGTCAAAATCGACTTTGGCAGTCGCCACCCGGTAATCTTTATTGCTCCATTCTACTGCGGCCGCCTGCGGCCGCCCTATCGGAAATTGCCACCTTGGCATTTGTCATTGGCCTGGCGGTCCATGAAATGATTGCAGCGCAGCTTCCACAGCCAAATTGTGCAACCGTAAAATGGCCAAATGACGTCTTGCTTGACGGCGCGAAAGTGAGCGGCATTTTGATTGAAAGCGCTGTTCATAACGGCAGCGTGGCAGCGATTGTGGGCATTGGCATAAATTTAACGGATCATCGCGTGGATGCGCCTTATGCGGTCAGTAACCTGGCGGCTTATGGGGTCACGCTTTCACCCGAGCAGGCGCTGGTAAATTTGTTAAGCTGCCTTCGGCCGTGGTATGATCTTTGGCTGACCGACGGGTTCCGGCCGGTCCGGCAGGCCTGGATGACCGTTGCGAATGGCTTAAACGCGCCGCTGGTGGCAAAAATCGGTGAGACAGCGTTTACCGGCGTTTTTCGGGGAATCGACGGCAGCGGAAGTTTACTGTTAGAAATGGCCGACGGCTCCGTGAAGCGGATCGCTGCAGCTGACGTGTTTCCGGCGCACTGAAAGGACAACGACAATGCTGTTGGCAATTGATTGTGGCAATACCAATACGACCTTTTCGGTTTACGATGGGCTGCAGGCCCGCGCCTCATGGCGAACCTCAAGTAATAAACAACGGACCGCAGATGAATATGCTGTTTGGTTGCAGCAGTTAATGTCCCTTGAAGGGCTGACCTTGTCCGATATTGACGATGTGGCGGTTTCGACAGTTGTTCCTGAAACCCTCTTTAACTTGAAGTCACTGGCCAGCAAGTATTTTAAGGTTTCGGCATTGGTAATCGGCGCACATGGGATTGATCCGGGAATCGCGATTCGGATTGATCAACCGCAGCAAGCCGGTGCCGACCGGATTGCTGATGCGGTTGGTGCCCATGACCGCTATCCCGGTCCTTTGGTGGTGATTGACTTTGGTACTGCGACAACCTTTGACGTGGTTGAGGCCGACGGCGGTTACGCCGGCGGGATTATCGCGCCCGGCATTAACCTGTCATTAGATGCGCTGTATTTAACAGCGGCGCAACTCCCGCGCATTGCGGTAAAAGCGCCACATATGCCAAGTGATCGCAAGCAACCTGTAAAAGTTATCGGAAAAGATACTATATCAGCCATGCACAGCGGCATTTTCTGGGGCTACATTGGACTTATTGAAGGTTTGGTAAGTCGCATCAAAGCCGAGTATGGAGAAGATATGACGGTGATTGGAACAGGCGGTTTGGCCGCGCTTTTTGGTAATTGTACGGCGGCGATTAATTTTGTTGATGAAGATTTAACCCTGCATGGCTTGGTTCTAATTCATCGGTTAAACCGGAGCCAAGGCCGCCCTGATGGTGAGTAAAGCAGCGCCGGAACTGCATTTCCTGCCGCTTGGCGGTTCTAATGAAATTGGCATGAACTTGAATTTGTTCGCTTATGGCGATCAGTGGCTGATGGTCGACTTGGGCATCACTTTTGGTGACGATACAACCCCCAGCCTTGACATTATCATGCCGGATATTCGGTTCATTGAGGGCAAGCGCGATAAACTTCTGGGTTTGGTTTTGACCCATGGTCACGAAGATCATATCGGTGCCGTGCCTTATCTTTGGTCACGCTTAAAATGTCCTGTTTACGCAACCCCTTTCACCGCCTCTTTGGTGCGCCGAAAGCTTGCCGACGCTAATCTGCTGGACAAGGTTGAACTGCACGAAGTGCCGCTGTCCGGCGATATGGAAATTGGTCCCTTTAAAATCGATTTGGTTCGTTTGACCCATTCAATTCCGGAGCCAAATGGCCTGGCCATTACAACGCCGGCGGGTGTCATCTACCATACCGGTGACTGGAAATTTGATCCCGAACCGGTGATCGGTGCACCGCCAGATTATGCGCGATTAAGCAATTTAGGGGACAATGGGGTGTTGGCCCTGATTGGCGATTCCACCAATGTTTTCGTCAATGGTGAGACCGCTTCGGAATCGAATTTATATGCTGATTTAAGCGCCATCTTTAAAGAGCACACAGGGCGCGTGGCAATGACCTCTTTTGCCTCTAACGTGGCTCGGTTGGAAACCATCACCCGTGCCGCCCTGGCCGCTGACCGGCATGTTGGCTTAGTCGGCCGGTCGATGTGGCGTATCGAGGCAGCAGCCCGCGAAAACGGCTATCTGAGCGATTTGCCGCCGTTTGTCCGAGAAGATGAAATAGCCCTATTACCGGCCCGTCACACGGCGATTATTTGTACCGGTAGTCAGGGCGAGTCACGGGCAGCGTTATCGCGCATCGCGGATGGGAGCCATCAACATGTCAGTCTTGGCCCCGGCGATACGGTGGTTTTCTCATCGCGTAAAATTCCAGGCAATGAGCGTACTATTCAGCGCCTGCAAAACCGCCTGATCGCCGGCGGCATTGACATCATTACCGATGATGATCGATTTGTGCATGTCTCCGGGCATCCGTCGCGTGGTGATCTGACGCGGATGTATGGTTTGGTGCGCCCGCAGGTTGCTATCCCGGTACATGGTGAACAGATGCATTTGATCGCCCATGCCGCCTTGGCAAAGGAATGCCAAGTGCCGGAAGCGATCGTGCCGAATAATGGCAGCCTGATCCGGCTTTACCCGGGACCGGCGGAAATCATTGACCAGGTGCCGTCAGGATATCTGGCACTTGATGGCGGTCGGCTGAAAGCACTTAACGCGGAAAGTATTCGTGATCGCAATAAGTTACTTTATAATGGCAGTGTGTCGGCGACGGTTGTGCTGAACGCCAAAGGTGATTTGCTTGCCGATCCAACTGTTGCACTGCGCGGGATTGATGACGGCGAAGCAGGCGTAGAGGCAAGCGAAGATCTGATCGATTTGGTGATTGATACCGTTGAAACCATGAGCAAATCGGCGCGGCAGCGAGATCAATCAATCCGTCAACAAGTTGAACAAGCCGTGCGCCGCGAAATCAGGCAAGTTTATGACAAGCGGCCATTGGTTGATATCCATTTGGTCCGTGTATAACGGTGAGGGAGCAAGAATGATTGGACGTTTAAATCATGTTGCCATCGTGGTGCCAAACCTGTCGGCAGCATCCGCAATCTATGCAGAAACTTTGGGTGCCGATGTCAGCGCACCGGAAGACTTGGCCAGCCATGGTGTCACCGTGGTGTTCGTAAATCTGCCAAACACTAAAATTGAGTTGTTACATCCGTTCGGTGATGCCTCGCCCATTGCCGGGTTTCTAGAAAAGAATCCCGCAGGCGGCATGCATCATATTTGTTATGAAGTCGATGACATTGAGGCCGCAAGTGCACAGATGGTGGCCACCGGTGCACGGGTGCTTGGCGACGGCAAACCAACCATTGGCGCCCACGGTAAACCTGTCTTATTTCTGCATCCAAAAGATTTTTGCGGCACTTTGGTCGAGTTGGAGCAGGCATAAACGCAATGGATATCGTCTCTGGAATCGTTGTTTATATCCTGCTGTGGTGGTGGGTGTTTTTTATGGCTTTGCCGGTCGGCAATAAACCACCTGAGGACCTTGGGGAGGGGCATGCCGCAAGCGCACCTGAACGGCCGCGCTTGTGGATGAAGGCAGGGGCCGCGACGGTTATCGCCGCCGTCCTATTTGCCGGTATCTATTGGTTTATCGCCGCTGAAATTGTGTCGTTCCGCGACATGGCCGACAAAATGTGACCTTTAAATGCGATGACACATTATTGTGATAGTGCCCCCGGCGACCCGCTCCATGCGCCATATCATGACCATGAATACGGCTTTCCGGTCATTGACGATCAGATATTGTTTGAGCGTTTGGTCCTTGAGATCAACCAAGCTGGTTTGTCTTGGGCTTTAATGCTGAAGAAACGGCCTGGCTTTCAAGCGGCTTTCAGGGGTTTCGATCCTGCCGTTGTGGCTGCATTTGACGACCAGGATCGGGCCCGGTTGTTGGCCGATGCCGGGATTATCAGGAATCGCTTAAAAATTGATGCGGTGATTGAAAATGCACGCCGGATCGTTCTATTGCAGGCCGAGTTTGGGAGTTTTGCTGCGTGGATTGATCGTCACCACCCGCAAGATAAGCTGGATTGGGTCAAAATTTTTAAAAAACAATTTAAATTCATGGGACCGGAGGTCGTTGGCGAGTTTTTAATGAGCACAGGCTATTTGCCAGGTGCCCATCGCCCTGACTGTCCCGTTTATAAAACCATTGCCACACGCTCGCCGCGGTGGATGTCGGCAACAGTTTAACGGCGTTGCAGAATTTTTTCTAAGGCGCTGATATCATCGCCTATCAGGGTCCCCGGCCGGGCCTTTTCTTCTTGTAAAATGGCCACATGCGCCCGCCGTGTGAAATCTTTTTGCAGGGCTTCAAGCTCTGTTGAAACCATGGCCGGCGTGGCGGCCGCGTTGATGATCAAGGTGATTAGCCGTTCGGCCCCATCCAGTCGCCCCCATAGCAAGTCATGTTCGCGGGCAGAGCGGCTGAAAAACCCATAAAAACCATCTAATTGTCGGCATTTTAAGCGGCTTGCATCGGTTGAAAGCGAGGTTGCGTCACAGGGAGATACCCACATGGTTTTGACGGGAATTAAGTTATCGATTCCGGCCAGCTCCATCAGTGGGAAGGTGACCAAATCTAAAAATGGAAAAGTCACAAAGGCGGTGGTCACATCGGCCATATTTACGGCTGAAATTGCGCCCATGAGACGGTGATTTATGTTCTCAGATTTAGATGTGAAAATACTGGATAAATCGTTGTAAACACATCCTATTATGTGGTCGTGACGGTTGAGAAAACCGGCTTTGTCTTTGCGAAAAGCCGCATGGATATAACTTACGCTCTCAGGGTGTGCGCCGCCGAAAACTTTATGGATATCAGCTGTGATCTCACGATTATTCAGTTTCAAGCTTTCCAACTCTGAAATGAGCACGGCAAGCTGTCGCTTAAAGGCATCGATGCGGCTGCGATGTTTGACTTCGGTGTCGTAAATCTTATTGGCGGTATCGACCAGCGCAAACAGCCGGCGAAGGCGAAATGGGATATCAAAGGCCCGCAGCATTTTAATGTCATCTGCACTGGCAGTCGTTTCGCTCAGGGATGATGTCTGCCGCGCCGACTGCCGTCTTTCAATCCATGCCTCGACAATATTACGAACCAATTGCGCATGTTGGCAGTTTTCCGGTAACTGCAAGCTACGACAAATGATGTGTACAAAAATATTGGCCGCAGCTTGCAGCTTAAGAGTCAAATAACCGGCATATCCAGGGGCTTGCAGGTTTGCCGCCATATTGCTTGCGGCGCGCCAGCTCATCAGCTGGTCAATCGTGGGAGGTGTTTTTTTGAAATCGGGCCACGCATTTGACTGCCGCGCCGCCGCCATCGCCAACGGGTAATTAACATCGCGGGCAGCAAGTATTTTGGCAACTTTTGTATTGTATTGTTCGACCATACGCAGGTCAGCGGCAATTGGCTCATGGCGAAGTAATTGCCAAACTTGCCGAACCCCATGCCACATTCCAGGTGCTTCAACAGGCGGCTTGGCCAGCATGGTTTCAGGGTCTGGTTCAACATACAGTAAGCGACGATAAACCTGCCGGTCGGCAGGGTTAGTGGCAATCGCCTTAATCACATTGGCAAATGGTTTGTTATCGAGAACGCCGCCATCGACCATCCAAGCGCTATCGGCGTTCAGCCCGGCGGCCTGATAATCAGGCAGCAGTGTGTTAACGTCATCGGCCTGAGCATCGGTGGGGCTTTCAAACCCACATTCTTTCAGATATGCAGCGATTTGCTTGAAATTAATTGGTTGAAAGACAAGGGGGAAACCGGCGGTCGTTCGACTGGCAAACACCAAAATGGGCGCGCCGCTGAGGACAGGGCGGGTGGTTGTCCCAGGGCAGGCGGCACTGTGCAGCGTCATAACCTGTGCGTGCGCACGCTCAACCTGCGGCTCGCTATGCAAGTCCTCATCAAGCTTGAGATGCTGCGGCCAGCCAAACAGATCTGTCTGTGTCATAAATAAATTAAACTGGCTTCGGCTTGGCAGGAGCGCAACACGGTCACCGGTTGCCTCCATACTGGCATAGGCGGCAGCAATCATCAGCGTGAAATCGCGGCTATCAAAAGGAGGTATTGGCCGCTTACGGCGAAGCAGTTGATAGATCACATCGCGCAGCCACGGCCAAATTGCCCGGCGAAAATTCAGAACTTTAGGTAATTTCACCCCTGTCACGCTAAGATATTGATAACCAAGCCAGGTGAGGGCCCGCACCGGCCATGGTGCGCCGGCGACCTCGGCCTTTAATTGGTGGATGTCCGCAAGCTCAATCCACACCTTGTTCAGCACTGAAAAATCGCCGCCTTCAACAATCGCCTTTGATAACGCCACGGCATTCAATCCGCCTGCCGATGTCCCGGCAACCGTGTCGACAACGACACGCAGGGTTTCGGTTTTTGGATGGTTATCAAGGGCACGGAGTAAATCGCCATAAACAGAGGCTGTTTCCGACAGTTCAGGGGAGCGGCTATCTGCCGGTCGCATTCGGAGGTGACGCGAAGCCTGTAGCACTCGCCATAACTCAGTAACAATACCGTTCATATAAACAGCTAGAGAAACGCCGCCAAATAAGACAAGTGCTATTCGGACTTCCTTCATATTGCGCCTCATAAAAGTGTTTTGAAGCAATTTATTATTCTGAACTATTCAATCATACTGATGCCTCGCTCATTACTGAATATATGGATATTATATTCGTGTGGATAGAGTGTTTCTGGTATTTTAGGTTTTTTACGTTTTTTGATATGTTTTCAGGCGGAAATTTCGAGGTTTATATGATTGCTCATAAGGCATTATTGTTGGTTGCCAATGTTCTAAGCACCAGTGTTCTTAGCACCAGTGTTTTGAGCGTTCTGGCAACGCCGGTGTTTGCCGACGGTTCAGATGTAAGTTTAAGTACAGAAGCCTGTCGGCATTTGAGCGCACACACGCCAGCCGTTGGGGTTACATTTACGCCGGGCGTTGATGTCGCCGGAAAAGCAATTGCGCCAGCTGAAATACAGGCTCCAAGCGTGCAGGTGCCGAAAACGATTGAGCTTGCCGTGAAGAGCGATATTGGCAATCAGGCCGTTGCTGCGGGGCGGCTGGAATTAAAAATCCCGTTGCCAACCATCGGCTTTGATCTTACGAGCAAACAGGTCAGCATTGACGGGGTTGTGGTTGGTGCGACGGAAACCAATGGCACCGCGGGCGGCTGTTTGAAGCAGCGGCGTTAAAGAGCGGTGGTGGTCGTTATAGATTCAGAGTGAGATCTACGGCATTGAAATAGAACAATATAAAGCATTTCCCATAATATACATTATGCGATAAATTCACTCAGCCACGTGGTGTTCAAAAAGGGCTGTTTTCCATCACTGCCCCTGCTGCTGTATGATTGCGCCAGCATCGATGATACTATGGCCTGCCGGCCAGCTTGTGAAGGATTACACCCATGAAACTTGGAAATCACGCCTACCGAACGATTTGGCCCGACGGATTTGGAAACCCGGTCAAGATTATCGATCAGCGATTTTTGCCACATCGTTTTGACGTTGTGGCCCTGGACACATTGGCCGACGCCGAAACAGCGATTCGTGATATGTGGGTGCGCGGTGCACCGCTCATTGGCGTTACGGGGGTTTATGGCGTTTATCTGGCGTTACGGGCGCAAAATGACGATGCCGGTCTTACTGGCGCCCACGAACGTTTGTTGGCAACGCGCCCAACAGCGGTGAATTTGCGCTGGGCGCTGCAGCGGGCAGTGCAAAAAATTGCCCCCCTCGCCGCCGCAGACCGTGCTTTGGCAGCATATCAGTTGGCGGCTGAAATTGCCGATGAAGATGTTGAGATAAACCGCATGATTGGTGTCCATGGCCGGGATGTGATTGAGGCCATTGCCGCCAGCAAACCGGCAGGTGAAGCTGTTAATATTCTAACGCATTGCAATGCCGGCTGGCTTGCGACAGTTGATTGGGGAACAGCGACCTCACCGATTTATCAGGCACATGATGGCGGAACCTCGCTTCATGTTTGGGTTGATGAAACGCGGCCGCGCAACCAAGGCGCAAGTATCACGGCCTTTGAGTTGGCAAATCATGGTGTCCCACATACGGTTATTGTCGACAATGCCGGCGGTCATTTAATGCAGCATGGCCAGGTCGATATGGTTATCACCGGTACCGATCGGACCACCGCAAATGGTCATGTTTGCAATAAAATCGGCACTTATTTAAAGGCCTTAGCGGCATTTGATAACGCTGTGCCATTCTATGTTGCCCTGCCCTCACCGACCATTGATTGGTCGTTAACCGACGGTGTCGCACAAATCCCCATTGAAGAACGCTCCGCACGGGAAGTAAGCCATATCTGGGGACGCTTAGATGACGGTCGTCATGCAGAGGTTAAAATTATTCCTGATGAGAGCGCTGCGGCAAACCCCGCATTTGACGTGACACCGGCCCGCTTAATCACCGGTGGCTTGATTACCGAGCGAGGGATTGCCGCCGCCAGCAGTGCCGGGCTGCAAAAGCTCTTTCCTGCCGAACAACGCAATGGTGCCTGAAAAGTATCCGGAATTAACACGCCATCAGCTGCCGCATACTGCTATCATCACGCGCTATTTTGGTTCTGCACGGACATATCTGTGATGAATAATGATCTTTTCAGCGCCGATTACACGCCATCGCCATATTGGTGGGAGGACAGGCCGCGGCCAAACTTACCGCAGCAAACACTGCCGAAACGCGCCGATGTGGTCATCATCGGCTCTGGTTATAGCGGTCTTTGTGCGGCCCTTGAAACTGCCCGTGGCGGCCGCGAGACGGTGATTATTGATGCCGACGATGCCGGTTGGGGCTGTAGTTCACGAAATGGCGGCCAGGTCAGCACCGGGTTAAAGCCGGATCTGGCGGCATTGGTGGCCCGTTACGGACAGGATATTGGTGCCGCCATCGCCTCCGAGGGGCATCGCGCCCTCAGTTGGATTAAAGATTTTGTCCGTGATGAGGCCCTTGATTGTGATTTCAAGATCGCCGGCAAGTTCCTTGGTGCGCATTCAACGGCGCAGTTTGAGCGTTTGGCCAAGATCGCCGGCGCCGACGCCGCTGCCGGTTACGGCAATGTGGCGATTGTGCCGCGCAGTGAGCAAGATCGTGAAATCGCGACGGATCGCTACTATGGTGGCCTGGTTTATCACGATCATGCTTCCCTGCATCCGGCGAAATACCACCAAGCCTTATTGGACAGGGTGACCGCCGCCGCAGCGATGGTGGTGCCGCAGTGCCGGGCGATCTCCATTGCGCCTGCCGGCAAGGGTTTCACCGTCACCACCGAACGTGGTCAAATTTCCACCACCGACGTGGTTGTTGCCAGCAATGGCTACACCGATAAGGTGAGCCCGTGGTTACGCCGGCGAGTGATCCCCATCGGCAGTTATATGATTGCGACCGAAGCTTTGCCGGCAGCGCTGATGGATCGGCTTTTGCCAACCTACCGGAGCATTGGTGACACCCGAAAAGTTGTTTATTATTATCGGCCCTCGCCTGACCGTCGGCGGATTATTTTTGGTGGCCGGGTGACCAGTTATGAAAGTGATGCAAATAAAACAGCGCCGTTACTGCACCGTGATTTAGTGGCGTTGTTTCCAGACTTAGCCGATTATAAAGTCAGTCATAGTTGGCACGGAACCGTCGCTTACACCTTTGATGAGCTGCCGCATTTGGGCAAATATGCAGGAATTTACTATGCGGCGGGCTATTGTGGCTCTGGGATTTCACTGTCCAGTTATTGCGGCACCCGGCTTGGCCAAAAAATTCTTGGGAAAGCAGAGGGTAAGACCGGATTTGATGATCTGAATGTCCCAACCAGGCCGTATTATTTTGGTGTGCCTTGGTTTTTGTCGGCGG
>QCEM01000005.1 GCA_003280605.1 SAR116 cluster bacterium AG-355-O21
GTGATCATGTGATTGACCACCCGTCTGCTTGGACAGCCGCCGATATCGCCAGGGATGAGCGTTGGCGGATAAATTTATCGGCGGCCGATATCGCCGAGCTTGACGCCGCCGTGCAGGCAACGGCCGGACGCGAGGTCACGACCATTACAGCGGCTGAGTTTGACTTGCCGCAATTGTCGATCAGGATGGCGGCGCTTCGCCGCGAAATTGACGAAGGACGCGGGTTTGCGTTGATTAAAGGACTGCCTGTTGAGCGTTATAGCGAAGCCGAAGCTGCCCGAGCGCTATGGTGTTTGGGCTTAAAGGTTGGGCGACCGTTCCCGCAAGATGCCGCCTGTAAATTACTGCATGATGTGCGTGATACCGGCGATAAGCCTGAAACCAATCCTAACTTGCGGATTTATCAGACCAATTATGAGCAGCGCTTTCACACCGATGGTGGTGACTTATTGATGCTGTTGTGTCGCCGTCAGGCGAAAACTGGCGGGCGTTCGCGGGTTGCAAGTTCGGCCAACTTATTCAATTGGGTGTGGCGTCGGGACAAGCAACTTGCGCGCATCTTGCAGCAAGACTTTTACTTTGACGCCCGCGGCCAACAATTGCCGGGGCAGCCGCGGGTGCAGTGTTTGCCCGTGTTAACCTGGCACCATGGGCGCCTTAATATTCTTCAAAAGCGCGTTTATATTGAATTTGCACAACGCTTTGATGAAGTGCCGACCATGACCGCACAACAAATTGCTGCCCTCGATATGCTGGATGCGGCGGCCGAGGAGCCAGAAAACCATTTCGCATTTGATATGGTGCCGGGCGACATTCAAATTGCCAGCAATTTTTCCGTCTTGCATGCCCGTGACACGTACACCGATCATGCGGAGGCCGACTTGAAACGCCACATGCTGCGTCTCTGGATCGCCTTAGAGCAGGGCCGTCCTTTGCCGGAGGTTTACCGTAGCACCCGTGAGCATGGCCTGTTGTTTGACATGCGGGCGACCGCCTAGGTGACAGGCCGCCCGTTACTGAGCTGGCGGGCGATTGCATAAATCTACCCGCCGGCGCTTAAGCGGCGTCACGATTTCGTCGCCAAGCAACCGGAAACAAATCACAATCTAATGTCGCGCCGGCGGCAATGCCCGGATCGCTCTTTATGGCCATCAGGTTGGGCCGTGGATTATAGACAACGTCATCGCCGGCCCAGCGTTGGATATAGGCTCTGCGGCGCGTGTCGCGGCTGGTGTTGCCGGGGGCGTGGTGCAAGGTGGCCGCATGGTGAATGGTGCAATCACCGGGGGCCAGATCGAAACTGACGATATCATGTTGATCACGTTCCGCCTCGATGTCCGGAACTTCCGGTAAGTTCTCGGTATATTTTTCATCTGGATTAAAACTGACGGCGAGAAATTTTTGCCCCCAACGATGCGACCCTTTCAAGTATTCGACCGCCCCTGTCGCCGAGGTGACGTTATCCAGCGCCAACCAAAGGGTGGCAATTTGTTCGCCCGCCACCGGCCAATAGGTCAAGTCGTGGTGCCATAAAGTCTCGGTCGAGGTGCCCGGTTCTTTGACCAGCAATTGGTCAAAAATCAAATTTGCTTTATCGGCTTTCATTACCCGGCCGGCGGCCTCACCGCCGGGGCCGTTCAGCACGGCTTGCATAAAGCCGCTTAGATGATGGGCCACGAAGGTATCAAAAAAGAATAGGCCGCTGGCACCTTTCTGATTCACATTTTTTGACATTTCTGACGGTGCGGCCATGTCTTCATCCACCAAGTCGCGCAGAAATGTAATCCATTCAGGGTCAAAAAGTTGGCGCAGGCAAACGATGCCGTCACGCTGATAGGTTTCGACTTCTTCGGCGGTGATATCGCGAAGCGGGTGGCGGTTCATGCGGCGTCCTCCAGAATCATTTCTGCTGCTTTTTCGCCGATCATAATGCAAGCGGCGTTGGTATTACCAGACATCAAGGTCGGCATGATTGAGCCATCGGCAATCCGCAAGCCGTCGAGGCCGTGGACTTTCAAGCGCGGGTCAACAACAGCCATCTCATCAACGCCCATTTTGCAGGTTGCGACCGGATGATAGGCGGTCTGTGCGTTGCCTCTGATCCAATCAAGAATTTCGCTATCGGATTGCACTTCGTCGCCGGGTGCAATCTCGCTGCCGCGCATGCCATCTAGGGCCGGGGCGTTTAAAATCCGCCGTGTCCATTTGACGCCATCAATTAAGACCTGACGGTCTATGGCATCGGACAGGAAGTTGTAGCGGATCGCCGGATGCATGGTCGGATCATTGCTTTTAATATGGATTGATCCGCGGCTTTCCGGCAGCAGCTGATAAATCGACGCCGTTAGGCCGGGCTCACGGCCAAGTTTGCGGCGTTTTAAATCAGCAATGGTGAAAGGCACGAAATGAATCTGTAAGTCCGGCGTCTCCAGATGCGGCTGGCTGCGCACAAAGGCCAGAACCGGGCCAGATGGAATCGACATGAATCCGCGGCCCGTGGTTAAATATCGCAAGGCTTGCCAAACGGCGCCAAGGCCACGCATACGATCGTTATAAGTAATGCCAGGCTGGCTGATGCCCATTTGCATGCGTGGCGCAATGTGATCGCGAAGGTTCTCGCCGACCCCGTCCAATTGATGTGTTAAGGCGATGCCACGGTCGGCCAGCAATGCAGGCTGTCCAATGCCGGACAGCTCCAACAATTGTGGTGAGTTGATCGCGCCACCGGCAAGGATCACTTCGCCGCTGGCACGGGCAGACTGTTCTTGCGCCGATTTTTGCCAACCAAGCCGATAATTGACACCAACACAGCGTTTGCCTTCAAAAATTAAATTTGTCGCCAAGGCCTCGGTTATAATTTTCAAGTTTGGGCGGTTTTGAGCAGGGCGCAGATAACAATAGGCGGTCGACATCCGCCGGCCGTTACGAATCGTCGTTTGAGTTTTCACAATGCCTTCTTGACTGGCGCCGTTATAGTCGGCGTTTGGGGCCAAGCCAAGGTCACCGCCGGCGGCGATTAAGGCGTCATAAAGGGGGCTTTGATCAGGGCATTCACTGACATGTAGTGGCCCGCCTTCAGAGCGAAACGCATCATCACCACCCTCATAGTTTTCCATCCGCCGAAAAATCGGAAAAAGGTCATTCCAGGCCCAGCCGCGGTTTCCCAACTGCGCCCAAATGTCATAATCACGCGGTTGCCCTCGCACATAAACCAACCCATTGATGGCGCTGGAGCCGCCAAGAACCCGGCCGCGTGGCACCGGGATACGGCGGCCTGCCATGCTTTCTTCCGGTTCCGATTCATAGCACCAATTGGCAGCTGGATCTTGGATCAGTTTGCCGTAGCTGATGGGAACGCGGCTAAGCGGGTGGCCGCCCGGACCGGCTTCAAGCAGCAAGACTTTATGGCGACCATCTGCGGTCAGCCGGTTGGCCAAAACACAGCCTGCCGATCCTGCGCCAATAATAATATAATCAAAATCACCTTCGGCCATCTGCCCCTCCCGATTAATCACTAATCTTTTTTTAATATTTTCTAAGCTTGGCACGCCCAGGCAATCAGGCCAAGCCCCGAGCGCTTAAAAATGCGCATCTTGACAGCGCTCGCACAGCGCTTTCTGCTAGCGGCAAAATGATTGTGGGTGTGTGCAGCATGGCAGAAACCAAGGAAACCTATCGCGGCGTTGTCTTGCCCGCGCAATGTGACCACTTTGGGCATTTAAATGTGCGCTATTACGCGCATTTTTTTGATGATGGGGCATTTCATTTATGGAGCCTGTTCGGCTTTAGCCTAAAGGCGATGCAGGCCGCCGGTTACCACACGGTGGTAGCACATACCGCCACCAATTATATCAAAGAGCTGGTGGCAGGGGATCTGCTGGTGATTCGCGGTGGGTTCTTTCGTCTCGGCACCAAGAGCTGCCGCTATCGGCAGTTCATGTTTCATGCCGATAATGGTGAGCTACATGCAACCCAAGATGGGGTTGAGGTGTTCTTTGACCCCGAAAGCCGCACGGCGCTGCCAATTCCGGCACCGGTTCGCGCCGTCATTGGGGACAATCTCATTACAGTTGACGACTGAGGTGGCCGGCCGTTAACCAAAGCGGCGGCCTGGCATCCCGAACATCATGCCGGGGCAACAACAAACCGCAGGGAATAAGGCAATGCGTGGAATAGCTGAAAAAACCATTATTGTGACCGGCGGCGGCGGCGGCATTGGTGATGCGGTCTGTCGTCGCCTGGCTGCTGAGGGCGCACAGGTTGCGGTGTTTGATGTGGACCAAAGTGCCGCCGATCGAACCGTGGCAGCGATTATAGCAGCCGGCGGGCAGGCGAAGGCAAGCGCTGTCGATATCACCGATTATGCTGCTGTGGCGGCAGCGGTGGCAGCGGTTGAAACGGATCTTGGGCCGATTTCCGGGCTGATCAATAATGCCGGCTGGGACCGTTTTCAGCCGTTTTTAAAAACCCAACCAGGGCTATGGGATAAAATTATCGCCATTAATCTGACCGGGGCGTTGAATATGTTGCATGTGGTCCTGCCATTGATGGTCGACCGTGGTCATGGTCGGGTGGTCACGGTGGCCTCAGATGCCGCCCGGGTTGGCTCCAGCGGCGAGTCGGTCTATTCGGCCTGCAAGGGCGGCTTGGTGTCGATTTCCAAGACATTGGCCCGTGAGCATGCACGGCAAGGGGTTGTTTTTAACGTTGTCTGCCCGGGGCCAACGGAAACCCCGCTGCTTGACGATGTCGCTGCAACAGCCAGCGATCCGGCAAAGCTGAAAGAAGCATTTCGCCGCGCCGTACCGCTTGGTCGTTTGGGCCAGCCCGATGACGTGGCCGGAGCAATTGTTTTCTTTGTCAGCGATGATGCCGGCTATATAACCGGACAGGTCTTGAGTGTTTCCGGTGGCTTGACCATGAACGGTTAAGCGTTGACGAATCATTTTACGGAGTTTTTTTCATGTCTTCTTTAGCGCGGCTCGACCATGCGGTGATCAATGTTCACATGGCGATGGATAAGGCGGAAAGTTGTTTTCAAGAGCTTGGCTTTACAGTCACGCCGCGCGGCTATCACAGCCTTGGATCGATCAATCATTTGATGATTTTCGGCAGCGATTATTTGGAACTTATCGGCTTGCCTGCCGATGGCAGCGCGGCGCGTCGGGAGCTGTTGGACGGCCCTGTCGGGATTGACGGTTTGGTCTTCAAGACTGTGGATGTTGACGCTGACTTCGCACGTTTGCAGCAGCTGCAAATGGCCGGTGATCCGCCGAAAGCATTTTCCCGCCCCGTTGACATTGACGGTGCCGCCGCCGAGGCCCGCTTTCGGACAGTGCATTGCCATAAAGCAGCTTTTCCGGAAGGACGGGTTTATTTCTGTGAGCATGGCACGCCGGAGTTTGTCTGGCGGCCGTCATGGCAAAGCCATGCCAATGGTGTCACGGCAATGTGTGAAATCGTTCTTGGTGCGGCCGCGCCGCAGGCTGTTGTGGAACGCTATGGTCGCTTGCTGGCGCAAACCCCGGTGGCCATCGAAGATGGTTTTCAGGTCGCTTTTCAGGATTGCCAGCTGCAGATCCTTAATGCCGCCGGCTTGGCCGCGCGGTTTGCCCATATGGTCCGCCCGATTGGTGATGCCGAGGTTGTTTTTGCGGCCTTAGTGATGACCACCGGCAAGCTGGATCAGGCGCGGCAGATTGCCGAACGGGCCGGCAGTTTTGCGGTTAATTCAACAGGCGCAAATCGTTTTGCCGCGAAAACTGCAGAATTCGATACGGTTATCGAATTTGTCGCCGATTAACAGCAGCACAAGCAGCGGTTTTACGATATTTCTTTGACGCGGCGTGGGCATCAGGGCAACGCTGATTAAACAGGAGACGAGAATGACCATTTCAATGCCAGCCATCACCACCGATGAAGCAACAACAATTGTCCAAGCAGCGTTAGCGAAAGCCGCAGAGCTTGGCTTGCAACCTCTGGCCGTGACGGTGCTTGATGCCGGTGGGCACATGAAAGCCTTCTTGCGCCAAGACGGTGCCAGCAATCAGCGCTTTGAAATCTCGCGCGGCAAAGCGGCAGGGGCAATCGGCCTGGGATTAGGCTCCCGGTCGTTGAACAATCGTGCTGAAGCACAAGCCTATTTCATTAACGCGGTAAGCCAAATGATCCCTGGTGGCTTGGTGCCGGTGCCGGGCGGTGTTCTGATCAAAGTCGATGGCAAGATTGCAGGTGCTGTCGGCATTTCCGGTGATGCCTCCGATAATGATGAGGCCTGCGCCATTGCCGGCATTGAAGCGGCAGGCTTGGTTGCCGACGCAGGCTGATTTCAGTCAAAAATGCCAACATGTCCCCGCCAGTGACACAAAACTGTAACTGAGCGGGGACATATTCTCGGTATCTGCCAACGCTGTTGAAAGGGTACCGTCGATGCCAAAACGAATTGCGATTAACGGCATGGGCCGAATTGGCCGACTGGCGTTTCGTGCTGCATGGAATAATCCAGATTTGCAGATCGTCGCCGTCAACGACCGCAGTGGCGACGGCACAACCCATGCCCATTTGTTGGAATTTGACAGCGTACATGGCCATTGGGCGCGGCCAATCGAAGGGTCCGTCGATGCGCTGCTGGTTGACGGCCAGCACATACACGTCAGCATGATCGACACGCCGGCGGCGCTGCCGTGGTCCGCCGATAATGTGGATATCGTGCTGGAATGTACCGGCAAGCATCTTACCCCGGAAAAATTACAACCATATTTCGATAACGGCATTGCCAAGCTGGTGGTATCGGCACCGGTGAAGGATCCGGCCGCCCTGAATTTGGTCATGGCGGTGAATGATCAGCTTTATGATCCGAGCCAACATCATTTGCTGACGGCGGCATCATGCACCACCAATTGCTTGGCTCCGGTAGTCAAGGTCCTGCATGAAGGTATTGGCATTAACCATGGTGCGATCACCACCATTCATGATGTGACCAATACCCAAGTCATTGTTGATGCCCCCCAGAGAGATCTGCGCCGGTCGCGCTCGGCATTGAACTCCTTAATTCCGACAACCACAGGTTCCGCAACAGCAATTGGGATTATTTACCCTGAGCTCGCCGGTAAGCTGAATGGCCATGCAGTGCGGGTGCCATTGTTAAATGCATCGTTGACCGATTGTGTTTTTGAGATGACCCGTGACACCAGCGTGGACGAGGTGAATAGCCTATTTGCGGCTGCAGCTGCAGGGCCTTTGAAGGGGATTCTTGGGTTTGAAAGCCGACCGCTGGTTTCCGCCGACTACGTCAATGATCCGCGCTCAGCGATTGTCGATGGTCCGTCAACCATGGTTGTCAATAACCGACAAGTCAAAGTCTTCGCCTGGTATGATAATGAGTGGGGATATTCCTGCCGAATTGTTGATTTAGTGGCCAAGATAAGCCGCCTGATGTGATGAATGCGCTGCGTAATTATGCTTTGGTGACCGGTGCTTACTGGGCGTTTACGCTCACCGATGGGGCGTTGCGCATGCTGGTGCTGTTGCACTTTCATCAGCTTGGCTTCACCCCGACTGAGCTGGCAACACTTTTCCTGCTGTATGAATCCATGGGGGTCGTTACCAATTTCCTTGGCGGGTGGATTGGTTCCCGCTTCGGCTTGCGGGTTACCTTAATTGCCGGCCTTGGGGTGCAGATTTTTGCCCTAAGTATGCTGTCGGCGACAGACCCCGCCTGGACGATTGCATGGTCGGTCACCTATGTGATGCTGGCGCAAGCGCTGGCAGGGGTTGCCAAAGACCTGACAAAAATGAGCTCAAAATCAGCGGTGAAGTTGGTGGCCAGTGGCGAAAGTCAGTTGTTTCGCTGGGTGGCAATGCTCACCGGTTCGAAAAATGCCCTCAAAGGCGTTGGCTTTTTTCTTGGCGGGGTGCTGCTCGGTAGTCTCGGTTTTGCGGCCGCACTATGGGCCATGGCAGCGATGCTCGTTGCCGTGTTGAGCTTGGTTCTCATGGCCATGAACGCAGACCTTGGGCGAGCCAAGAAAAAGCCCCGTGCCAGCGAGCTGTTTTCGAATTCACGTGATATCAATTACTTATCGGCAGCGCGGATTTTTCTATTTGCCGCCCGTGACGTCTGGTTTGTGGTTGGGGTGCCTGTTTACCTGTATGATCAGGCCGGTTGGCGCTTTGATGCTGTTGCCGGATTTATGGCACTCTGGGTGATTGGCTATGGCGGCGTGCAAGCGCTGGTGCCAAAAATTTTACCGAACCTGGATGGCCCCGGCAGCGCTGCCCGCGCCGCTACCGTCTGGGGCGCGATGTTGTTGTTATTGCCGGCAGCGCTGGCGATTTTAATGGATCCGGGATTAATCGGCCAACCAGCGTGGCAGCTTGAGTTAAGCTTGATTTGGGTGCTGATTGCCGGGCTGTTGGTGTTTGGCGTTGTCTTCGCCGTTAACTCGGCAGTTCATTCCTATCTCATCGTTGCATATTCCGATGCCGATAAGGTTGCCTTGAATGTTGGGTTTTATTACATGGCCAATGCGCTCGGCCGCCTGATGGGAACATTCCTATCCGGGGTATTGTTCCAATGGGGCGGCTTGGGTTTGACGCTTTGGACATCGGCAGGCTTGGTGTTATTGGCAACTGTTCTGACGCTGCCGCTGAACCGCACGCCTGCTGACCCCCAGCGCCGGCTGCCGTAAGCAAAGCTTAACCGCGCAGCTCGCCGCCACAGCTTTTTGCAACCGCTGCAACGATGCGGTCGGCGGCAGAATTGATTTCATCTTCGGTCAAGGTTGCCGTCTTCGGCTGTAAGGTCACCCAGATCGCCAATGACTTTTTACCGTCGCCGACACCCTTGCCCTGGTAGTCATCAAACAGACCGACACCGGAAATTAAGTCCTTATCGGCACCTTTCGCGGAGCGCAGAAGGTTTTCGGCTGCGACGTCATGGTCAACGATAAATGCGAAATCACGCGTCACAGGCTGGAACGGTGATGGCGAGAGCATGGCTTTTGCATGGCCGCTGCGCTTTGACTTCGGCATCGGCACCCGCTCGATAAAAAGCTCAAAACCGACCGCTGGTGATTTGATATCAAGCTGTTGCAGAACCGCCGGGTGGATTTCACCAAACCAGGCGATGACATTTGGCCCAAGGCGCAAACTGCCGGAGCGTCCCGGGTGATACCAATCGGGAGCGTCGATGGAGACTTGCAGATTAGCTGTTGGCGCACCTAATTCGTCAAGCAACGCAATGGCGTCGGCTTTTGCATCATAGGCGTCAACGGCGCGGGCATCATGGCTCCAATGGCGCGGTCCGGTATCACCAATACGCAAGCCCGTTGCCATGATCGCCTGGCCCTTGGGGGTGTCGTCAGCATATTGCGGGCCAACCTCAAAGAGCGCAATTTCGGTCACACTTTGGTTGAGGTTCTGCGCCGCCGCCGACAATAAATTGGGCAAAATTGATGGCCGCATAACGTCAAGGTCACTGGAAATCGGATTGACCAGATGCAGCGCAGGACTGCCGCCGCCAAAGCGTTTTGCCAAAGCCCCGGGCATGAACGAAAAGGTTACAGCTTCAACCATGCCGCGCCCGGCGAGGGTGCGGCGTGCTTTGCGAACTCGCTGCTGCGCCGGGCTAAGCGCCGGGCGACTGATCACATGCGGCCGGCTCAGCGATACCGCAGCAATTTTATCAAAGCCATTGATGCGGACGATTTCTTCGACAAGATCGGCTTCACCATCAATGTCACCGCGCCATGGTGGCGGCGTGACCTGCATTGTTTCACCGTCGCCGCTCACCTCAAAAGCCAGTGCGCCGAGGATACGCTTGGCGTCAGCTTCGCTAATATCAACCCCGCAAAGCGCTTTGATCCGTGAATGGCGAAGGCCAATTTGCCGCTGCCATTCCCGCCCTGGACCCGCCATCACAACTGTGCTGGCGGTGCCGCCGCAGATTTCCAAAACCAATTTTGTCGCCAGCTCGGTACCCCAATAGGGTGAGATTTGATCGAGGCCGCGCTCAAAACGGTAACGGGCGTCTGACAGCACGTTTAGTTTGCGGCCGGTGGCGGCGACATTGGTTTCATCAAAGATCGCGACTTCCAAAAACATATTTGTTGTATCGTCGCTGCAACCGGTCCGCTCGCCGCCCATGATACCGGCCAAATCGTCCGGTCCATGTTGGTCGCCGATGACAATCATTTCAGGATCGAAATTGTATTCACGGCCATTCAAAGCGAGGTATTTTTCACCAGGTTTTGCGTTCCGAATAATGATATCGCCATCAACCTTATCGGCATCATAGGCGTGCAGCGGTCGGCCAACGTCCAGCATCACATAGTTGGTGATATCGACCAATGCCGAGATCGGCCGAAGGCCAACGGCGATCAACCGGTCTTGCATCCATTTCGGGCTGGGGCCATTTGTGACACCGCGAAAATAGCGACCGGCCACCAGCGGACAGAGATGCTGTTGGTCATCGGCAAATTCAATCTGCCAGTTGATTGGGCTGTCAAACTGACCGTCGACAGGGCTGCTATCCAACGGTTTCAAGGTGCCAAGGCCGGCGGCGGCCAAATCACGAGCAACGCCGCGAACACCAAGGCAATCGGCGCGGTTCGGGGTGATCGCGATGTCGATAACTGGGTCATCAATGCCGGCGTAATCAACATAGCGGGCACCTACCGGGGCATCCTCGGGCAGGTCGATAATGCCGTCATGATCTTCCGAGATCATCAGTTCACGTTCCGAACACAGCATACCGTTCGATGCTTCGCCGCGAATATTACCAGGCTTCAGTTCAATCCCGGTTCCGGGGATAAAGGCGCCGGCCGGGGCAAAAACCCCCTTCATGCCGGTCCGCGCGTTTGGTGCACCGCAGACAACTTGCACTGTTTCACCGCCAACATCGACCATGCAAACCCGCAGCCGGTCGGCGTTTGGGTGTTGCTTGGCTTCAATCACATGGGCAATGGTGAAAGCCGTCAGCGCGGCACCGCGATCCTCAACGCTCTCTAATTCCAAACCAAGCATGGTCAAAGCATCGGTGATTTCTTGCAAGCTGGCGTCTGTATCGAGATGCTCTTTCAGCCATTTGAGGGTGAACTTCATCCGTTTAACCCCTCGGCGATGGTTGGCACTTGTAACGGTAAAAAGCCGTAATGGCGCAGCCAGCGGAGGTCGCTGTCATAAAACGGCCGAAGGTCAGGGATGCCATATTTCAACATTGTTATGCGCTCAATGCCCATACCAAAGGCAAAACCTTGATACTCGTTCGGATCAACGCCGCAATATTCCAGTACCCGTGGATGCACCATGCCGGAGCCAAGGATTTCCAGCCAGTCATCGCCGCCGCCAATTTTTAAACCACCGCCGTCACGGGAACAGCCGATATCAACTTCTGCCGATGGTTCCGTGAACGGGAAATAACTGGGCCGGAAGCGGACCGGTAGATCGTCAACATCAAAGAATGCCCGACAAAAATCAATCAGGCAGCCTTTCAGGTGACCCATGTGGGTTTTTTTATCAATCACCAGACCTTCGACTTGATGGAACATCGGCGAGTGTGTTGCATCATGGTCGGAACGGAAAGTTCGTCCGGGGACGATGATACGAATTGGCGGTGTCACCTTCTCCATGGTTCGAATTTGTACCGGTGAGGTATGGGTCCGCAATACTTTGCTGCTGCCCTCGGCATCGGGGGGCAGATAAAATGTATCGTGCTCTTGGCGTGCCGGATGGTCATCAGGAAAATTCAAGGCTTTAAAATTATAGAAGTCTGTCTCGATATCGGGGCCTTCGGCGACGGTGAAGCCCATTTCAGTAAAAATCGCTGTCAGCTCGTCAATGGTTCGGGAAATCGGATGGATCCGTCCCTGACCCTGGAACCGTGCCGGCTTGGTAACATCAATGCGTTCCGCCATCAGGCGGGCGTCAAGGGCAGCACTGTCAAGCACGGCGCGACGGGCATCAAGGGCAGACTGGACATCGTCTTTCAACTGATTGACGGCTTGCCCAAAGGCCCGCCGCGCGTCTGGTTCAAGACTGCCAAGGGTTTTCATCAACCCGGTGACATCGCCTTTTTTACCAATCGCCGCAACACGCACCGCATCCAGTTGCCCCGGATCGGCGGCAGCAACGATGGCGGCCAATGTCCGTTCGCGGATTTTGTCGATGGCGTCCATTCCATACCTTCCCGATTTTGTCTGCTCTTTGACGCGAAAGCGGGGCCGTTTAAAAGCGGCCCCGTTTCAAGTTCCTATCAACGAGACGTCTGCCCCGATAATCCACGCTAGTCGTTAGTCGCTAGCGGCCAGGGCCGTTTGTGCTTGATCGACCAAGCTTTTGAAAGCGCCGGGTTCATGGATTGCCAAATCTGAGAGCACCTTACGGTCGACCTCAATGCCGGCGCGTTTTAAGCCATTCATGAACTGCGAATAGGTTAAGCCGTGCTGGCGCACGCCTGCATTGATCCGCTGGATCCACAGACCGCGAAAATCGCGTTTCCGCGTGCGACGGTCACGGTAGGCGTATTGTGCGGCCTTCTCGACTGCCTGCACCGCCGTCCGGAAAACATTTTTCCGCCGGCCATAATAACCCTTCGCACGGGCGATAACTTTTTTGTGACGGGCGTGCTGTGTGACGCCCCGTTTGACGCGAGCCATGTCTGCGCTCCTTTAACCGTAGGGAAGGAATTTTTTGATAATCCTGGCATCCGGCTCCGACAGGATCATCGTTCCCCGAGCGCTGCGGATCATCTTTTGTGGACGTTTGCGCATGCCGTGCTGTTTACAGGCGACATTGCCGCGCACTTTCCCTTTGGCGGTCAAGCGGAAGCGCTTTTTGACCCCACTTTTGGTCTTAAGCTTGGGCATTTCTCACTCCTTATTCTAGCGGTTCCGTTCTTTACCAGCGAACCGGTAAGACGGTGAGACACCGGCCGGGCATGCCCTTTCGCCACGGCACGGTTGTAAGACCCTTGCGGGTCGCCGGGTTATACTGGCCCGGTGGTTCAGAATCAAGGGCCATGGTGACCCTGAGGCTGAATTATCTTGGTGCCAGGATCATAATCATCTGCCGGCCTTCAAGTTTTGGCTCGGCTTCGACCTTGGCTTCTTCGCCGACATCATCGCGGACTCGGTTAAGAACATTCATGCCCAAGTCTTGGTGCGCCATTTCCCGGCCACGAAACCGCATCGTTACCTTAACCTTGTCACCCGCATCCAGGAACCGGCCCATATTTCTTAATTTCACCTGATAATCATGCTCATCGATGTTTGGTCGCAGTTTGACTTCTTTAACTTCGATGACTTTTTGGCTCTTGCGGGCGGCATTAAGTTTTTTCTGGGCCTCATACTTGTACTTACCATAGTCCAGAATTTTGCAGACGGGGGGATCGGAATTGGGTGCAATCTCAACCAGATCGAGCCCCTCTTGTTCGGCCCGGCGAAGGGCCTCGTCAACGGTCATAACGCCGAGCATGTCGCCGTCAGAGCCAATGCAACGAATGGATCCATTGGAGATATCGGTATTAACACGCGGCCCGTCTTTTGCTGGTGTTTGGGCGAATGGTGGTCTAGCGATGGAACAACTCCTTAGATGTTTTCAAAATTCGGTTTAAGCGGCACCGCCACCGGTGGGCATTGCCGCTTCACAGCTTAGTCTATGAATGGCCTCGTCAAGCGCAAGCACTTCTTGTGCTTTGCCGCCAAGACGGCGCAAGGCGACACTGCCGTCTTCGGCCTCACGATTACCGACTACGAGGATGGCAGGCACTTTGGCGTCACTGTGCTCGCGGATCTTGTAGTTGATTTTCTCGTTACGCAAGTCAAGGCCGACGCGCAGGCCGGCAGCCTTGGCGGCCGCCGCGACCTGACGGCCATAATCATCAGCGTCATTGGTGATGGTCGTGACCACCACCTGCAGTGGTGCCAGCCAAAGGGGGAAACGGCCGGCGTATTGCTCGATCAGGATCCCGATCCAACGTTCCATCGAGCCGATAATCGCTCGGTGCAGCATAACCGGGCGCTGGCGCTGGCTATTTTCATCGATGTAATGCGCGTCAAGCCGTTCGGGCAGAACAAAGTCAACCTGCAAGGTGCCGCATTGCCAATCCCGGCCGATGGCGTCACGCAGCACAAATTCCAATTTCGGACCGTAAAAAGCCCCCTCACCAGGATTTAATGTGTAATCCAAGCCGGCGGCCTCAACCGCACCTTTCAGGGCCGCTTCGGCGCGGTCCCAGGTGGCGTCGTCGCCGGCCCGAACTTCCGGTCGATCAGAGAATTTGACGCGCAGCTCCTCGAACCCAAAATCGCGATAAACACTTTGCAGCAGGTCACAGAAGGCGACGCTTTCGGCCTCGACCTGATCTTCTGTACAAAAAATATGCGCATCATCTTGGGTAAAAGCACGGACTCGCATGATGCCATGCAAAGCACCCGATGGCTCATTACGATGGCAGGAGCCGAATTCCGCCATCCGCAGCGGCAGATCACGATAGCTTTTCAGGCGTTGGCGGAAGATTTGCACATGCCCGGGGCAGTTCATTGGCTTCAGCGCCAAGGTGCGGTCGTCTTCAGATTCCGCCGTGAACATGTTCTCGCGGAATTTCTCCCAGTGGCCAGACGCTTCCCATAAACTTCGGTCAATTAATTGCGGGGTTTTAACTTCTTCATAGCCAACAGCTTCCAAGCGTGCGCGCAAATAGCTTTCGATGGCGCGATAGAGTGACCATCCCTTCGGGTGCCAAAAGACCGAGCCAACGGCTTCTTCCTGGATGTGGAACAGGTCAAGGTCCCGGCCTAGGCGACGATGATCACGTTTTTCAGCTTCTTCCAGCATATGCAGATGCTGGCGCAATTCTTTTTCGGTTCGCCATGCGGTGCCGTAGATACGCTGTAGCTGCGGGCGACTGGAATCGCCACGCCAATAGGCACCGGCAACATTCATCAGCTTGAAAGCATGACCAATCCGCTTCGTCGACGGCAAATGTGGGCCTCGGCAGAGATCAAGGAAGGCACCTTGCCGGTAGAAGCTGATGGTCTCATCGGCGGGCAAGGATTCGACCAGCTCGACTTTGAACGGTTCATCTTCGGCGCGGTAATGCGCGATCGCTTGATCGCGGCTCCAAACTTCCCGGGTGATCGGTTCATCGCGGTCAACAATTTCATGCATGCGGGTTTCGATCGCCGCGAGGTCTTCGGGCGTGAACGGTGCTGCACGATGAAAATCATAATAAAAGCCGTTTTCGATTGCCGGCCCGATGGTTACCTGCGCGTCGGGGTAAAGCTCCCGTACCGCTTCAGCCATTACATGGGCGGCATCGTGGCGAATGATTTCCAGCGCATCGTCATCCCGCTCGGTGATGATCGCAAGCTGAACGTCGCTGGTGATTTCACGGTTTAGATCCCATTGCTCACCGTTGACGACAACGGCCATCGCCGCTTTTGCTAAGCCAGGTCCGATATCGGCTGCAATGGCGGCGCCGCTCACTGGGCCGTCAAAGGAACGAACGGAACCGTCGGGAAGGGTAATGTCAGGCATGACTCAATCTCAAAGAAACAATCAAAACAGGGAGGGCAACCAGGCTGGCGGCGTTCATGACGCCACAAATAACGCCATTCCGGAGCCGGTCAGCACCGAAATGGCCAAATAGTGTATAGGGCATGTGCTCGCATCACTGCCATCACGCGATTTCCTTGAGGAAATAGGGTTGTACATGGGCTCGGCCACAAGTGCAAGTGGCTGCGGGTTAAACGGCACGACTGACCTGCATCGCGGTCCATACTTGGTCAACGCTGACATTCTGCAGATCATCGTTTTGCAAGACCGTTACTTGCGGCCCGCCAGGCTTATTTTTCTGCAGTGCGTCCAGCCTGCTAAAGAGCACGGTTAACGGGCAATCGGTGGCGGCAATAAGATGGATTGGGCCAGTGTCATTGCCGACCGCATGTTGTGCTCTCCTGGCCAATGGCGGGATATCGACAATCTTTGTCTGGGCCGTTAAATCGATGCCGCCCGGCAGCCCATCAAGTAGCGCCCTAGCCAAGGGTTGTTCGCTTGCCCCGCCGATGATCACAGGGGTTATTCCATGCGCAATCAGACGTTCGGCAATGCTGCGGAAATGTGCTGTTGACCAGCGTTTGTCCAGGCTATGCGGTGATGAGCCAGGGACCATGAGGACAAAATTTTCAGGCAGGTTAAAGTGCCCGATATCGCCATCAATGGCGCTCAGATCTGTCAGCGGCACCTGCTCAATGCCGGCGATCGCCAGTTGCGCCCGCTGCCGGTCAACCGTGTGCTGGCGGTTTGGCCGTGGGTAGATATGTCGGTGGCTAGCCCCGCGGGCAATGCCGGACCAGCGGGGGTAGGGTCCAGGCCAAAACAGTCGAAAATAGCTGTTGCTGCGATCCGATGTTTGCAGATCATAAACCCAGCTAAAACCCGCTTCGCGCAATTGCTTTCGAAAAGCCAAAGAGCGACCAATCTGCCAAGGCCGCGGGTTTGGATCCGGCCAAATAACGTCAAACAGCCTGCTTGCTTCCAGCAGTTCGCAATAGGCCTGCCGCGTGAGGCAGGTCAGCTCAGCATCGGGATGCTGATCGCGGATGGCCTGCATCGGCCCAAGGGCAAATACCAAATCACCCAAGGCTCCCAATTTTATGACCAAAATGCGTTCTTTACTCATGGCATCAAGGGCTGTTTTTCGCCAAGATTTCGCTGTAGACGGCCAAGGTCCGTGCGCACATATCAAAGCTCGAGAAGTTTGCACGCGCGTGGGCAATGGCGGCGGCGGCAATTTTCGCCCGCTGCTCCGGGCTGATGGTCAGCGCGTGACGCAAGGCTTGGCTTAATGCCGTGGCATCATTGGGTGCCGTCAACCAGCCTGTTTTGCCATCAAGGACAGTTTCTAAATGGCCGCCATGGGCGCTGGCAATGACGGGACGGCCCATGGCTTGGGCTTCGACCACAACACGCCCGAAGGGCTCCGGTATCAAGGTTGGTGAAACCACCACATCGGCAACCTTGTAAGCGGCCGGCATATCGCGCGAGGTGCCGACAAAATGGATCCGGTCAGCAATCCCAAGGCTTTCCGCTTGGCGCTCAAGGGCGGCTTTAAACGGCGCTTTCTGATCGGCATTTCCGACCATCAAACAACGAAATTTTATATCTGCGAGCTGGGCTAATGCTTCGATTAACAGCTCATGGCCTTTCCAGCGAGTGACCCGCGCCGGTAACATGATGACCGGCACACCGTCAGGCAGCCGCCATTCATTGGTGAACTTGATCATGCGCGCGGCGCTGACACGGTCGGGATCGAACATATTGAGATCGACGCCGCGTTGGATCACCCGCAGTTTATTGACATCAAAGCGGTAGCGCTGTGCGATATCCTCGGCGATGAAATGCGAGATTGCGATTACCCGGTCACTCCGCGTCAAGACACTGTTATAGAACTTTTTTACGGGGTTAAGGTCAGGGTGGCGACCATGGAAGGTGGTAACGAAGGTGCGCTTGTGGCGGCGCGTCGCCTGGTAGGCAATCCAAGCCGGCATGCGAGAGCGGGCGTGGACAATATCAACATCATGCTCTTTCATGATGGCGGTTAGCTCAGCCATATTCTGGCGCCACCGAAATGGTGATTTAGAATGAATAGGACGCAGCAGATGGGTTGCGCCAAGGCGCTCAAGCTCACGCACCATCGGCCCGCCTGACGAAACCACAATGGCCCGCCAGCCGGCCATGATAAGGGCTTCGGCAATTTCAATCGTGCCACGCTCAACACCGCCGGATACCAGGGCCGGCAACACTTGCAGAACCGTTGGTGGCTTGCTATCCGGTGCCGGCCGGAAGGTTTCATAATCGGCCGTAAATTTGATATGGTCGGTGACACCAACGATGGCTCGAGATTGATCTCGCAAAATGTTGTCGCTCCGTAGTTTCTTCAGGGGGAGGATCAAGCAGAATGAATGCAGCGTCAAGCAACCCGCACGACCCTGACTATTTAACCTTGGCCGATAACGTCAGGATTGCCTATCACCGGCTGCCGGGACGGCAGCCAGGAATTATTTTTTTGGGCGGCTTCATGTCTGACATGACAGGCACTAAGGCGCTTTCCTTGGAAGACTTTGCCCGGGCCAGCGGACGGGCCTTTTTGCGCTTTGATTATCAGGGTCATGGGGCCTCATCGGGGCAATTTCAGGCGGGCACCATCGGCCAGTGGCGCGATGATGCAATCGCGGTGATTGATGCTCTTAGCGATGGGCCGCAAATTCTGGTCGGCTCCTCAATGGGTGGCTGGATTATGCTTTTGGCAGCCTTAGCGCGGCCGCAGCGTGTTGCCGGATTACTGGGCATTGCCGCCGCGCCAGATTTCACCGAAGACTTAATGTGGCCTGCTTTCAGTGAGGAAATTCGGCAAACCCTGGCGCGTGACGGGGTTTATTTCGCCCCTTCGGAATATGGTGATGCCGCCTATCCAATTACCATGAACTTGATCGCTGACGGCCGCACCCATCTGTTGTTGCGGTCGCCGCTTAATATCCAAGCGCCGGTGCGTCTGTTACAAGGCATGTGCGATCCCGATGTGCCCTATCAGCATGCCGATAAAATCGTTGATGCGTTGGCCACAGGTGACGTTGAATTGACGCTGATTAAAGATGGCGACCATCGTCTGTCACGGGATCGGGATCTGGCATTATTGCGGCGCACGCTTGCTGGGCTTGTGGCCATGGTCGAGGGTGACGAAAAGCCATGACGGTGCCTTCAAATAGTCTCAAAAAGTCACTTAAAAGCTGCTGTCTTTTACTGCTCTTGAGTGTTGCCGCCGGCGGTTGCGGCATCGCCGTTAACGTCAAACCGGCAATCGCAACGCCGTATGTCAATGATCACGTCGACTGTCTGAGGTTGACCGATCGCGATCCCCAGCAAGCCTATCGACAGGCGCAGAGGTGGCGCGTCGATGGCGGCGGCCTGATGGCCCGCCATTGTGCCGCAATCGCCTTGGCGGCGCTGGACAGGCTAGATGAAGCGGCCAGCCGATTGCAGCGCTTAGCAACAGAGGTCAATGACATTGAAATGGCCAGGGCTTGGCTGGCCCAAGCCGGCCAACTTTGGTTTCTGGCCGGGCGTTTGAAAACAGCTGAGACAATCCAGGCGGAGATTCTTAAGCAAGAGCCAAATAATCCTGATTTTATCGTGGATCGTGCGTCGACGCGCCTGGCATCAGGTAACTTTAGCGGTGCCGTTGACGATTTCAGCAAAGCCCTGCAACGCGACCCGGCGCGGGTCGAAGCCTTGCTGTATCGTGCCGTCGCCTATCGCTATATGGATGCCTTAGATTTGGCCCATGCGGATATTGAACAGGCCAAAGCAATTGCGCCGCATCGCGCCGATATTTGGTTAGAGCGCGGCATCCTGCGGCAATTGCACGGCAACTTAGATCGCGCCCGCGAGGATTTTTTGAAAGCTCTCAGTCTGACGGATGACCCGGATATCTTAGAGGCGATTCGTGGGCGAATTGAATTGATGGATTTAAGTCGCGGCTAGCCTGCCGGTTAAAAGTCTAGGTCCGCATAATGTGCCGGCGGTTGCAAACCGGGGATATGATCGCTTAAGACGCTCCGAAAACTGGGCCGTGATTTTACCCTGGCATACCAGGTGCGGGCCTCGCCGTTGTGATCCCAGGGAACCCCGCCAACATAATCAACGGCGGATAAATGCGCCGCAGCGGTGATATCTGCAAATGAAAAATCGTCGCCGGCAAGCCAGTTTCGGCGTTCGGCCAAATGCCCAATATAGTCAAGGTGGGTGAAAATATTTTGGGTGCCGGCGCGAACCACGGCACTATCCGGCGGACCGCCGCCGCTAAGCCGTTTATAAAGCTTTTCGCCAACTTGCGGAACCGTTACTTCGGCATTGAACTTATCATCGAACCAGGCCATCAAACGGCGTGTCTCCGCGCGACCGATGGCATCAAATGGAAGCAGGTTTGGGTTTGCCTGAATTTCCTCAAGGTATTCTGCGATGGCATTGGAATCGGCAATCACGCGGCTTTTGACATCTACCAGCACCGGGACCTGACCTGCCGGATTCAGCGCTAAGAAAGATTGTCGCCGCTGCCAAACAGGCTCGACAACAAATTCGGCCTCTAGCTTCTTTTCGGCCAAAATAACACGAATCTTCCGGCTGAACGGCGAAATCGGTTGGTGATAAAGGATGTGCATGAAGGTTTCACTCAATCGACAATGACCTAACTAAGATAACAAAACCCGACTCAAAGCGCCAAGCGCCAGAATGGCTAAAAGCAATAAAGCGCCGCTGCGAAGCGTTTCAGGGTCGGTAATTGTGAATAAACGCTTACCAAGGGCGGTGCCAAGCAACACCACCGGCAGCAAAACAACGGCCCTCAAGATCACCAATTCAGTGACCAAACCAGCCCAAATCATCATCGCCAAGGTCAGAATGTCGGTCATCAAGATGAACGCCACCAACGAGCCGCGCACATTGGCGACGGCCAATGGGCTGGCCAGAAAGAAAACAACGATGATCGGGCCGGGCATCCCGACGCTGCCGGCTAAAAACCCTGCGGCAACACCGACCAAAGATGCGATCAGCGGCCCTGGTAGGGTTTCAAGCCGATAGCCTTTGTGCAGAACAAACACGGCGGTCAGAATGCACAGCGCAATCATAATGCGCATGCTGTCGGCCGGTAAATGAGCCAGCAGGGCCACACCGATCGGCACACCAATCGTCGCGCCAACTAAAATTGGCGTTAACACCGTCCAATTGATGTCGCGGCGAACACTTGGGATCATATGTAAACTGATCGCCAAATCCAGCAGCAGAACCATTGGGATGACAGCTGCCGGCACGTCCAAAATGGTCACCGCAGCGATCACAATGAGGGCAAAGCCGAAGCCGGTAAAACCGCGCACAATGGCCGCAACCAGAGTTGCCACGGCCGCAATCAGCCAAATCAGCGGCGACCAATCCAATAACATCTCAACAGACATTTTTATCTTTCTTGTTTTCGCCGCCGGGATCGGTCTTAACAGCGCAGGCGCCGCCATTGATGGATTCATTGGCGCTGCTTCCTGTGGAGGGTTAAAACTAGCATTTTTAAAGACGGGAACATAGCCATCATGCCAAACAGCCCTCCGGCATCGATCATCTGTCTTGGTGCGGCGACCGTTGATACGGTTCTGCAGGTGCCCCGGCTTGGTAAGCTTGGCGACAAGGTGATGGCGACTGACTGTCGGCAGTTTGGTGCCGGCATGGCATCTAGCGCGGCAGCGTCGATTGCCCGATTGGGCGGCGTGGTACAAATTTGGTCACGGATCGGTGATGATGCAGCCGGCCGAACCTATCTGGCAAGCTTGGCTGCGGATGGGGTTGATGTTTCTGCCGTGCGGGTCATCCCGTCGGCGAAAACAGGCCTTGGGGTGACCTTAGTTGATCCCGATGGCGAACGCTTGGTGGTGCCGTTTTATGATCCGGCCCTGGACCCGTCGGCGGCTTGGTTACCGCTTGCCGCCGTCGAGCGAGCCGCTGCCGTGCTGGTGGATTGCCGCTGGCCGGCCGGTGCTTTGGCGCTTCTGGCGGCAGCGCGGGCAAGCGGCATACCGGCGGTATTGGATGCTGATATCGCACCTGTTGATGATTTGCGGGCGCTGGCCGCCGCCGCCAGCCACCCGATCTTTTCCCGTCGTGGATTAATGTTATTTGTCGGTGACGATGGACCGCCGGCGGCGTTGCTTGCGGCGGCGTCGGCAAAATTGCCGGCGGCGACGGCCATTGGCGTCACCCTTGATGCTGAAGGCTGTTTACTGGCCGTCGGCGATTCAGTTTGGGCGGTGCCGGGCTTTCAAGTTGCGGTTGTCGACACATTGTCGGCGGGTGATGTTTTTCATGGTGCTTTCGCGCTTGGACTTGGCGAAGGGCAATCTTTAACGCAAGCGGCAAGTTTCGCAAATGCGGCGGCGGCGCTTAAATGTATGGTCTTTGGTGACCGCCTCGGAGCCCCCGATAGGGCCGCCGTTAAGGCGTTGATGGGGTGAAAGAATGAAACCATTTCAATTGATTGTACGTTTCGCCGGAACAGCGTAGACTCAGTCCAGTGCTTTTCTTATTCGGTGTCCCCCGTGCTCAGTGAAATTTCCCCAATCGCGTTAGCGCTTGTCGCAGCGTTTCTGTTTGCCTTAGGTGCTCAATGCCAAAATCAGGGCTTGGCCACCCTTGATAACCGAATTGGCACCGCCACCACGATCACATCGGCGGCAGGTATTCATCTGCTGCTGGCACCGTGGTTTTTAAACGTCGAGGCTTTGTTCCACCCTGCGGTTTTGATTTTTGTGCTGATTGGTTTGTTCCGACCGGCGCTATCGGCAAATCTGTCGGTGTGGGGCATGCGTTACCTGGGGCCGACATTATCCAGCACGCTCAGTTCGACCTCACCCTTATTTGGCTTGGCGCTGGGCATTCTGTGGCTGGGTGAGGCGCTCACCTTAGAAACAGCGGCCGGCACTGTTGGCATTTTTGCGGGTATTTTATTGCTCACCCGAAAGGGCGGTTCACAAAAGGTTAGCTGGCCGCTATGGGCATTGGCGCTTCCTGTGGGCGCAGCATTCCTGCGCGCCTTGGGACATGTACTGTCGAAGGTTGGTCTTGATCAGGTCGCCGAGCCGTTTATCGCCGGGATGATAGGCTTCGTGGTGTCGGCAATTATCACCCATCTGGTCGCTTTAACCCGCCGCAATAAACCCAAGGTCGACTGGAAGTTACCGGGGATTTATTGGTTTGCCGGCGCCGGTTTATGTTTTTCGACGGCGATTTTCGCGCTCAACAATGCTTTTCTGCGCGGCCAGGTCATCGAGGTTGTGCCGATTGTCGCCGCCTCGCCGATTTTTACCATGCTGATGAGCTGGTTAATTTTCCGGCGTGAGCGGCTGACGTTGAAGATCGTCGTTTCGGTCCTGCTGGTTGTCCCGTCGGTCGCCTTTATCGCGGTGAGCCGCTAAGCGGCTATTTGCTAGCATAGGGCGGCGGCTTGAAATAGGCCGGAAACGGCCCGATTGCGTTCATATCGACCTCTAAAAGCGCCGGGCCATCAACAGCAATTGCGGCTGTTAAGGCCGCGCCGACGCCGGCCACCGTATCGCTGTGAAAGAAGGGCATGCCGCACATTTCCGCCAAGGTCTTATAATCAGGTGCGGTCGGGTCGGCGAAGAAGTGCCGGCCGCCGTAAAGGCTGGACTGGATATGTTTGATGACACCGTAACCACGGTCATTCATGACCATGAAAACAACATCGGCATTTTCGTCAACAGCGGTCCAAAGCTCGGCCAAGTTAATGGCAAAGCCGCCGTCGCCGCTCATGGAGACAGTTTTTCGGCCTTTGGCACCAAGGGCGGCACCAATCCCCAGCGGCAGGCCTGGGCCAATTGCTGCGCTGATCGGGTAAACGTTATCGCGCGGGGCGTTCAGCGGGAACATGCGATTGCCCCAAGTGGTGTTATTTAAGGTGACGTCACGCACCCAAACAGCATCAGCGGGCATGGCCGTGCGGACCACCGCTGGCATCGCACCATAGTCGCCCAAAAACTCGGTGAAGCCTTCTTGTGCCGCCGTTTTTGCCGCTTTTGCAGCATCGCTATAGCCCGCCTCTAAAGACAATTGCTCGGCCACCAGATCACCAAGCGCCTCAAGTGTTGCCCCGGCATCGCCGCATAAGAACAGCTCATTGTCATAGGTCCGGCCATTGGCCGCGGGATCGGCGTCGATATGAATCCGTGGGCCGGGTAACGCCATCGACATATCAGCGGTTTCATGGCCCCGCAGACGGCAACCGGCGACAATCAAAAGGTCAACGGCAGCAAGGAAGTTGGCAATGTCAGGACTGCCATAAAGGCCGGCAAAATTGAGCGGATGATGCTCTGAAATGACCGCCCGACCGTTCCAACTGGTGGCCAGCGGGATGCCCATCTCAACCAGACGGTTGACGGCCGCGCCGGCAAACTTGGCACCATTGCCTGTCCACAGCATCGGTCGTTTGGCCTGCCGCAGCATTGCTGCCGCCTGCTCGATATCTGCCATTGGTGCAGCTTGCGGTTGGGGCAGGGCGAGCGGATTACGATCAAGGATGTCCGGCCGTTTAATGGCGGTTCGTTGCACATCAATCGGAATTTCGATGCTGACCGGCCCCATGGGCGCACTTAAAGCATCGCTGACAGCTTTGGTTAAGATCCCAAGCGCGCTTCCTGCATCACGGATTCGATAGGCGGTTTTTGACACCGCCTCAAGCATTTGTAATTGCCCGGGCACGTCATGCACGGTGCCTTGATCGCGGTCAAGATTGGGGCTGGCGGTCTGGCCGGTGATGTGCAGCAGCGGGGTGCCGGCAAAACCCGCCTCGACCAGGGCAGGGACAGCATTTGCAGCCCCTGGCCCGGTACTTGAAAACAGCACCGCTAAGTCGCCGCTGGTCCGCACAAAAGCATCGGCCATATGCCCTGCACCATGTTCGCCGCGGGCTTTGACAAAACGGATCGCATTGCGCCGACCAATTGCATCAAGCATTGGAATATTATGCACAGAGACCAGGCCAAAAGCCGTCGTGACGCCGACGGTTTGCAAAAATTCAGCGACCAAATCGCCGACAATATAGTGATCCGACATAACCGCCCTTCCCCCTTAAATGATCATTTTTGAGCATGCCGACGAAGGCGGCAAAGAACCTCTTTGGCCTTAGGCTACGACAAATTTGTGCTTTGGCTCAGCAAAAAAATCATCCCTGCTTGGCGGCGCGGTCGCTTGGCAGACCGGCAACGACGATGGCACCGGCCGCCATCGCCATGGCACCGATGGCAAATACCAGTGGATAGCTTGCCGTCAACGCGAACAGGTAAACAAGGCCGGCGCCGCCGATGATCTGGGCGGCCCCGACAGCAACCACCATCCATCGCCACAGCACCAGCATGGCTGCCGGGCCAACGGCAAGTTGCGCGCGGCCTGCAACAATGGCCGAAAATCCGGGCTGTGCGCCGACCACCAGTGAGGAGATCACGGCAATCGCCGTCGCCGAGGTGAGCAGCGGTAAGGCGATGCCAATCGCTAGGCTTGTGAAAACCAGCACCAGGGCGCGGCCAAAGCCAAGCCGGTCGGCAAGCAAACCCCAGAGCACCGTTCCAGTGACCGCGCCCAGGCCAAATAACGCCCATTGCTGGCCGGCGCTGGCCAGCGGCCACTGATGGGCAACCACCAAATAGTCGACCCAGTAAATGGAATGCGGCACCAGTCCGAGGGAGAATAAGCCTTGGGCAATTAATAATCGGCGGCCGGCACGGGCACCTGGATCATCGGCGCTGGTGTTTTCCGGCGGCGTATTTGGGCGGCGCTGCGAAGGTTGCACATCAATGGCGGCTTGCCAGGCCCAAAGGCCGATCACCCCGGCCAGCAGACCGACAGCCGCCGCCCCGCCCCAGGCCCAAACAAGGCCTGTCGCCAATAGCCAGGGTAAACCGACGGCCGACAGAAAAATACCGACGCCAACCCCTGTGAAGGCGATGCCGGTGGCCAGACCTAACCGCCCTTTGGGGGCGGCATTGGCGACCAAAGCGATGCCTAAGATCATCATCACGGCAACAGTTGCACCAATTAACCCGCGCCAGAAGATCAGCCAGAAAAATCCTAAGGGCAGCATGCTTGCCAGCAAAGACAGCATCGAAATAAGCAGACATGCTTGCAGCAATCCGGCGGGTCGAAAACGCGCGGCAAAGAAATGCGTGGCAAGGCCGCCGGCCACGTAAGCACCAAGATTGACGGCGCCAACGATACCTGCTTGGGTCGCGGTCAGTACCTCAAAGGCCGTTAAGGCCGGCACCATCGGGGTATAGGAAAACCGTCCCAGGCCCATGCCGACAAGCAACACCATATGGCCGCCAAGGGCGAGTCGTAGCCAGCGTTGCACGTGAATTTCTCCGCTCGGACGATGGAACGGTAACTATTTCATGATGGCTGTGCCGAAGCGAGTAATTTTGCCGCCGCCGGCGCTATGGTCAGGGCCATGAAACAGTGTTTGATTGCTGCCTTCCATTGGCCATTGCCCATGCTGTATGAATTTCATGGTGGTGTCGCCGGGGATTGTTAAACTTAAGGAAAGGGCGCGAAGGGGCGGTATGGATTTTCAACCCAGTGAACAAATACGGCAGGCCGGATTGGCCAATGTCGGCAGTTTATTTCGCTCCCGTGTTGATGCCGCGCCGGAGCGTTTGGCAATAACCGACCTGCAACAAAGTTTAACCTACGCGGACCTGAATCAGCGGGTGAACCGCTTGGCAAATTATTTATCCGGCGTCGGCATTCGCCATGGGGACCGGGTGGCCTTGCTGGCGCGAAACTGCATTGCCTATCTTGAGGTTGAGCTTGCCTGCGCTAAGATTGGTGCCATTGTTGCGGCCCAGAATTGGCGTTTGGCCGACCGTGAGCTGAGCCATTGTTTAAACCTGGTCACCCCGAAAATCATTATCCATGACGCCGCATTAGCTGCCAGTTTGGACCGCTTAGAGTTGGTCACGGACAGGCGTTTGGCATTGGGAGCACCCTATGAAGCAGCCTTGGCGACTGCCTGTGATGGTGAACCTGAGGTTATCATCGACGACGAGGATGGCCTGATCATTCTGTATACCAGCGGCACCACCGGCTTGCCCAAAGGCGCGTTGATTAGCCATCGGGCAATGGTGGCGCGATCTTTTGCCTATTCCATGGATTTAGGGGTGCCGGCACAGAATAACTTTGTCGCTTGGCCGCCGCTGTTTCACATGGTGTCAACGGATCACGCCCTATCGACCTTGATGCGTGGTGGACAAGTCATCGTCGTTGACGGCTTTCAAGCCGGGCCATTGATCACGTGTTTAGAACGCTTTGAGATGCATTGGTTCATCGTCATCCCCGGTATGATCGAGGCCTTCCTGGCGGCCCTTAAAGACGCCGACCCCGTGATCAAAGGCGTTGCCATGATTGGGGCGATGGCAGATTTGGTTCCGCCGCAGCAGTTAGCGGCCATTACCACCGCCTTAAACGCGCCTTACTTGAACAGCTTTGGGGCGACGGAGACAGGCCTGCCGCCGGCCACAGGCAATGTGATCGCGATTGGCGAAAGGCCCTCGCAACTCTCCAAGCAGCAAAGTGGCGGTTGCGAAATTCGCTTGGTTGATGGCGACGATAACGAAGTTGCCAGCGGCATGCCGGGCGAGCTGACAATGCGCGGGCCAACTCTGTTCAGCGGTTATTGGCGGGCCGAGCAAACCAATGCGGAAGATTTCCGTGGCGGCTGGTTTCATCTCGGCGATGTTTTTCGCCGCAATGCCGACGGCAGTCTGGATTTCGTTGATCGGGTAAAATATATGATCAAATCAGGGGGTGAAAATATCTACCCTGCTGAAATTGAACAGGTTTTACTTGCTGATTTACGGGTTGCCGACTGCGCCGTTATCCGCCAGTCTGATCCGCGTTGGGGTGAGGTGCCGATTGCGGTCGTGGCGCGCCAGGACGCGGACTTAACGGCGGACGATTTGATGCAATTATGTGCCGCACGCCTCTCCAGTTACAAGCGGCCGCGGGCGATCATTTTCATCGATCAGGGCGCCTTCCCGCGATCCACCAGCGGAAAGATTCAACGCCATGAACTTGAAGCCCGTCTGAACACCGATTAGCGTCAGGTCAACAGCCAAGCCAAAACAGGACGAGATCAATTATGAATGAGCAAATTAGGTTGGCGGTAGATGTCGGCGGAACATTTACCGATGTGGTTCTTGAAAAAGGCACGGCGCAGACGACGCTGAAAGTCTTGACCACGCCAGCGGCACCGGAACACGGGGTTCTGGCCGGCATCGACGGGGTCTTACAAGCGGCCAATCTGAGCGCCGGTGACATCGATATTTTGATCCATGGCACCACCCTGGCGACAAATGCGTTGATCGAGCGTAAAGGCGCAAAGACAGCTTTGGTTACCACCGAAGGCATGCGCGACTCGGTTGAGATGGCCTTGGAAAATCGCTTTGAGCAATATGACTTAAACATCGACCGGCCGCAGCCCATCGTTCCCCGGCATTTGCGCTTTGCGGTTCGGGAGCGCTTGAATCATGCCGGTGAGGTGTTGGTCGCCCTGGATGAAGACAGTGTTCATGCGGTGGTGCATGAGCTGCAAGCACAGGCCATTGAAGCTGTTGCCGTTGGCTTAATTCACGCCTATGCCAATGGGGCTCATGAAGCCCGCGTCGGCGAAATTCTGCAGGCAGCCTTGCCGGATGTGAGCATCACTCTGTCCTCTGAAGTGTGTCCTGAAATTCGGGAATATGAGCGTCAATCAACAGCCAGCGCCAATGCTTATGTCCAGCCTAAAATGTCGCGGTATTTGGGAGAACTGGCGCGCGCATTGACACAGCGTGGGATGACCTGCCCGTTTTTCTTGATGACCTCGGGCGGCGGGTTAACAACGCTCGAAACGGCAATGCAATTCCCCATTCGCTTGGTTGAATCTGGCCCTGCCGGCGGCGCAATCTTAGCCGTTAAAATCGCTGCTGAATGTGCTGTTGAAAATGTCGTTTCCTATGACATGGGTGGCACCACCGCCAAGATTTGCCTGATCGATGGTTATAAGCCGCAATCGACCCGGACCTTTGAAGTGGCGCGGGTTTATCGCAACATGCGCGGCAGTGGCCTGCCGGTGCGCATTCCGGCGATTGAGATGGTTGAAATTGGTGCCGGTGGCGGCTCGATCGCGGCGGTTGATGGCATGGGGCGCATTAACGTCGGCCCGGAAAGTGCCGGCGCTGATCCAGGGCCGGCATGCTATGGTCAAGGTGGCACCGCGCCGACGGTGACAGATGCTGACCTGGTCCTTGGGAAAATTGACCCGGCCAGGTTTGCCGGTGGCCGCGTGCAGTTGTCCGTCGACAAAGCGGCACAATCGGTTCATCAAAATATCGCACAACAACTGACCATGAATGATGCGCTTGCAGCCTTTGGAGTTTGCGAAATCGTTGACGAAAACATGGCTTCGGCAGCGCGCGTTCATGCGATTGAATGGGGAAAAGACATTGCCGCCCGAGCAATGATCGCTTTTGGCGGTGCGGCGCCTTTGCATGCCGCCCGTTTGGCGGAAAAACTTGGGATCACGCAAGTCATTGTGCCGACGGGGGCCGGCGTTGGCTCGGCGATTGGGTTTTTGCGAGCGCCGATTGCTTACGAAGTGGTCCGGTCACGATATCTGCGCCTTGGCAATTTTGACCACCAACACGTCAATGGACTGCTCGAGGAAATGAGTGCCGAGGCGCGGGCGGTTGTTTCCGCAGGTGCCGCCGGTGCGGCGATTACCGAAACCCGCTTGGCTTTCATGCGTTATGTCGGTCAAGGCCACGAGATCACGGTTGATTTGCCGATGACAGCGCTGACGGCGGCGGACCAGGACACTATCCGATGCAGCTTTGAGACGGAATATACCCGATTGTTTGGCCGAACTATCCCTGGCTTAGACATGGAAATTCTCAGCTGGACCTTAACGGCGGCGGCCGATATTGACCCGGCGGCGAGCAAGGCAAGCATGGCGACCAAGGGCGATAAAAAACCCCTTCAGGCGATTGATGAACGGTCCTTATTTGATCCTGACAGCTCTGCCTATGTGACGGCGCCGGTTTATTGGCGGGATGACCTGACGGTCGGTGCCCGCATTATGGGCCCGGCTTTGATCGCTGAGGACCAAACAACCACTGTTGTTACAGGCAATTTCAGTGCTGCCGTTGATGACCATGGATATTTGATTTTGGACCGGCTGGTGCCGGCAGGGGGAAGTTGAGATGAGCGCTCAAGAGCTTGGCGGTCTTGACCGCATTCGCATGCAAATTCAATGGAACCGGTTATTGTCGGTTGTCGAAGAACAGGCCCAAACGTTGATGCGCACGGCGTTTAGCACGTCAACACGCGAAGCAGGTGATCTGTCGGCCGGTGTCTTTGACACCCAAGGACGGATGCTCGCGCAGGCGGTCACCGGCACCCCTGGGCATGTTAACGCCATGGCCGCCAGCGTCGGCTTTTTCTTAGAAAAATTCCCAACCGAGAAGATGTGCGACGGTGATGTGTTGATCACCAATGACCCGTGGCAAGGCACCGGCCATTTGAATGATTTCACGGTGGTAACGCCTGCTTTCCACGATGGTCGGCTGATTGCTTTGTTCGCAAGCACCAGCCATGTGGTTGATGTGGGCGGGCGCGGGTTTGGACCTGATGGCCGACAAATTTACGAAGAAGGCTTAAATGTGCCGATGAGCTATCTTGCAAAAGCCGGCGAGATGAGCGAGACGCTGCTTGAGATCGTCCGCGCCAATGTGCGTAATCCGGTAGAAGTTGAAGGCGATCTTTATTCTTTGGCGGCATGTAACGAAGTTGGCTGCCGTCGGTTGTCGGCGATGATGACAGAATTTGCTTTGCATGACCTGGATGATTTGGGTGATCGGATTATCGACATGTCCCGGGCCGGCATGTTGGCAGAGATCGCCAAGTTACCGAAAGGTGTTTTTCACAATGTGATGCGGATCGACGGCTATGAACGACCGCTGGATTTGGTTGCTACGCTGACCATCGGTGAGGATGGCTTTAAAATTGATTTTGACGGCACGTCAGGCGTCTCTAGCTATGGCATCAATGTACCTGTCACCTACACCGAAGCTTATGCCAGCTTTGGCATTCGCTGCATTATTGGTGGCGCGATCCCAAACAATGCCGGCTCGCTGTCAACAATTCAGGTGACGGCACCGGTTGGCTCGATCTTGAATGCGCCGCATCCGTGCGCTGTGACAGCCCGCCATGTGATCGGCCAAATGCTGCCGGATGTGGTTCTTGGCTGCCTTAATCAAGCGATCCCAAATCAGGTGCCGGCAGAAGGCACGTCCTGTCTGTGGAACCCGGTGCTGCTATCGGGCCATGGCTTAACCGAAGATGACAGTAAAATTGACGACCAGCCGTTTGCCATGAACACTTTCCATGCCGGTGGAACCGGGGCTCGGCCCGGTAAGGACGGGATGTCGGCGACGGCTTTTCCGTCAGGTGTGCGCAACACCCCGATCGAGGTCAATGAAACCATTGCGCCATTGATTTTTTGGAAAAAAGAATACCGCCGAGATTCCGGCGGCGCCGGCGAGTTTCGTGGCGGCACCGGTCAAGTCATGGAAGTTGCCCATGCGAAGGGTAAAGATTTTGCCATTAATGCAATGTTTGATCGGGTTGATCATCCACCGCGCGGTCGCAACGGCGGTGATAATGGCATGGCCGGAAAGCTGTACTTAGAATCTGGTACGGTGCTGTCGGGCAAAGGCCGGCAAGTCATTCCGGCGGGTGATAAATTAATTTTGGAAATGCCGGGCGGCGGTGGTCTTGGCGATCCGATGACCAGGCCTGCGGAACAGGTTGCAGATGATGTGCTAAACGGCATCGTCTCGGCAGAATCGGCACAGCAGGACTATGGCGTTATCACCGATGCATCGGGGCAGCTTGATGTGGCCGCAACCAAAGCTGAGCGTGATCGCCGGCCTGCTGCCGAGTAATGTCAGATTATCAGCTGTGTTGGGCCCCATGTTCAGCGCCCTTAAGCACGGAAAGGCAGCCGTGCGGCGGCGATGAAAGGGGCACCTTTTTCGGCCTCAACAAAGACGCTGATGGCATCAATCTCTGTTGCTGCCGCGATGATCTCTTGGGTTCGTGTGCGCAGTTCATTGAATAAAATGGCGGCCTCACGCGCATCGTTGAGGCGTTCGCTTAAGGTCATATGGAAATTAAATTCATCCATGACGTAAGGATAACCCCAGCGCACCAGATGCGCATCTTGCCGCGCACTGAGGCCGGGTTTCCGGCGGCGTGCGCGCTCAGCCTCCGATGCCGGCCGCACCAGCGGGTCAAAATGCGCCAGTAATGCTGCTTCCATGGTCGATAATGCGGCCGAAGCTTGGCGCGGCGTCAGTGCCATAAAGCCTTTGTAATTTTCAACTTGAAGCGGCAACAGAAAGCTCTCTTGGGTGTGGGCGAAGCTTTCAGCATGTTCGATGATCTGTGCAATCGTGGTGTTGTCGGCAGGGTGAAACGGCGCCCGCAAGGTGGCATGGAAGCCGTAGCGCCGCGGGCTGCGGGTCAGGGTGTGTAAACGGCCGGCATCAATTGCCGCCAGGCTTGGCTGAGTGCAGGCCGCAGCCGTGAACGCGTCACGGCCAAGCCAGCTTGAGCCAAAGTGATGTAAAGCACTGTCGGCGGCAGGGCTAAAATAGATGGCGGCGCGTGGCCATTGTGGGCTGTCTGCCGAGGCGATCACAGGGCGATCAGTCATTATCGCGATCAGTCATTATGGTTATTCCTGCAATTTTACGTCCATTCCGACGATATCGTAAACGGCCAGTCCATGAAAGGGCGGCAAATGTACTGTTTTTTGAAACTTTTCTTACATCGTTGGCATGATAAAGCTGGCACCGTCACGAATCCCGGTTGGCCATCGTCCTGTCATCACTTTGTATTTGGTATAAAAGCGCACGCCTTCAGCACCATGCATATGGTGATCGCCAAACAGTGAGCGCTTCCAACCACCAAAACTATGAAACGCCATTGGCACTGGAATTGGGACGTTGACACCGACCATGCCGATTTCGACACCTTTGGCAAATTCACGGGCGGCATCACCATCGCGGGTGAAGATTGCGGCACCGTTGCCAAACTCATGGTCATTGACAAGCTTCATTGCCTCGGCATGGCTGTTGACGCGAACCACCGATAGGACAGGGCCAAAAATTTCATCGCGGTAAATGCTCATCGCCGGCGTTACATTGTCGAATAGGGTGCCACCGGTGAAAAAGCCGTTTTCGTAACCTTGCAAAGTTAAGCCGCGACCATCTACAACTAAGCTGGCACCGTCGGCCACACCCTGATCAATATAGGCTTCGACCTTCTGTTTGTGGGCAGCTGTCACCAGCGGCCCCATTTCACTGTCGGGGTCGGTGCCAGGGCCAATTTTAAGCGCTCGCACCCGCGGCTCCAACCGCTTGATCATGGCATCACCGGCGTCGCCAACGGTGACCGCCACCGAGACCGCCATACAACGTTCGCCGGCTGAGCCATAGGCCGCCCCCATCAAAGCGTCCGTGGCTTGATCAAAATCAGCGTCAGGCATGACAACCATATGGTTCTTAGCACCGCCAAGTGCTTGCACACGTTTGTTTTGGGCCGTGCTGGTTTGGTAAACATATTCTGCGATCGGTGTTGAACCAACAAAGCTTACGGCGGCCAGGTCCGGATGCGTCAGCAATCCGTCAACAGCTTGCTTGTCACCGTGAAGGACCGTGAAAACGCCATCAGGTAAGCCTGCCTGCTGCAACAGCTTGGCCATGAAATTTGCCGAACTCGGATCGCGTTCAGATGGCTTTAAGATGAAGGTATTGCCGCAGGCGATGGCGATCGGGAACATCCACATTGGCACCATTGCCGGAAAGTTGAACGGGGTTATCCCGGCACAAACACCAAGCGGCTGACGAACTGACCAGGAATCGATGTCGGGGCCAACCTGTTCGGTAAAATCACCTTTTAACAAATGCGGAATACCGGCCGCAAACTCGACGACTTCTAGGCCACGAATGATCGACCCTTCGGCATCGCTTAGCACCTTACCGTGCTCGGCGGTCACGATAGCCGCAAACTCTTTTAAATTATCCTCCAGCAGTTCGCGGAATTTGAACATCACACGGGCGCGCCGCAAGGGGGTGGTGGCTGCCCAATCGGGAAACGCTGCAAGCGATGAGGCGACAGCCTTGTTCAACATCGCCTCGTCGGCTAAGGCGACCTGGGCTTGAACTTCGCCCGTGGCCGGGTTGAACACATCGCCGGTGCGCCCATCAACACTGACATTTTTGCCGTCGATCCAATGTGAGATCATGTTGCTCATCTGCCTATCAGCCCTAACAGTCATCAACTCCGAAAAATAATAATCGGTTAATCGTTTTCTGTCTCTGCCTTCCTGTCCTCGCCAATGAGACGGCGGAACTCACGCGAGGCGGCGCGTGAAGACTCGATCAGTGCTGCTTCATTGTCGCGGATTGCGTATTGGCTTTCCAAAAGCATTTCATCATGCAGCTTAAAGCGCCGCATCAAGTCCTCGGCCTGGGATGGTGCATGCCCTGTTTGGGTCAGCACGGCCTCGGCCATATCCAGGCTGCCGGCAAAGGTTTCGCGGATCACTCGATGCACCCCAATCTCGCGCATGCGATAGGCGTGATGGCGGTTGCGAACCCGCGCCACCAAATACAGGTTTGGAAATTGGCTGCGGATCAGCTCGGCAATCTGGATGGACACCGCCACATCGTGAACACAAATTACAAAAACTTTGGCATGGGCGGCGCCGGCGGCACGTAAGATTTGCGGCCGTGTTGCATCTCCAAAAAAGGCCTTGTCGCCAAACCGGCTCACAAAACTTATTTGTTCCAGGTCATTGTCTAAGGCGGTGAAATGGGTTCCGCTAAGGCGCAGCGCCCGGGCCACAATCTGCCCCATGCGGCCAAAACCGGCGATGATCACGGCGGATTGTTGATCGTCAAATTTATCGCCGGTTTCGGTTTTGCTGACGGTGGTGCCGGCGGGTGGTGAAAAATGCTCAACAATTCGGTCCGCAAGCAAAAACAAAACCGGCGTCAAAATCATCGAGATGGTCACCACCAGGATCATCAAATCAACAAGCGGTTGATTGACAACCCCGACAATCAGCGCGGCGGAGAAGATGACGAATGCAAATTCGCCACCTTGCCCAAGGCTGGCGGTAAACCGGATTGCTTGCAGTGGTGCTAAGCGGCCAAGCCGTCCCAGCAGATAAAGGATGGCGCTTTTCGTGCCGATCAGCAGCGCCGATAAAAGCAGCACCAACAACGGCTTCTCAATGATCAGTCCAAGGTCTACCGACATGCCGATGGCAATAAAAAACACCCCCATCAGCAAGCCTTTGAACGGCTCAATATCGGCGATCACAGCGTTGCGGTGGTGAGAATCGGCAAACAAAACACCGGCCAAAAACCCGCCCAAGGCCATGGATACGCCAACCAGGTCCATCAAGGCGGCCGTCCCAACCACAAGCAACAGCGAGGCTGCGGTGAAAACTTCGTGATCGCCCCAATTGGCGACCAAATCAAACAGTGGCTCGATTAAATAGCGGCCAAAGACAATGATGCCGATGATCACCGCTGTTGCCACGAATACATCACTGAGGCCGCCACTGGTCATCGGCGCGGTGCCGAGTAATGGGACAACCGCCAACAGTGGGATCACGGCCATGTCTTGAAACAGCAAAACCGACAATGCGACACGCCCATGGCGATTGGCTAACTGGCCCTTTTCAGCCAGCAATTGCGAGGCCACAGCCGTTGACGACAATGACAAGGTGGTGCCGATCAGAATCGCTGTCGGCAGGGCAACAGCGAACGCCCAGGCCAAGCCAGTGAGGGCGATACTGGTGAAAATGAACTGCCCGCCACCGATTAAAAATACCGGTCGTCGCAAGCTCCACAGCCGCGTAGGGCTAAGCTCTAAGCCAATTAAGAACAGCAGCAGGACAACCCCAAATTCGCCAAAATGTAAGGCTGCTTCCACATCACTGATGAGACCAAGCAAATACGGACCAATCAGCATACCAGCCGTCAAATACCCCAGGATCGAGCCAAGACCAAAGCGGCTGAATAACGGCACGGCAAGTACAGCACAGGTCAGAAATACAACGGCTTCAATCAATAACGACATATGCATCCCCACGTGGCGAATCACTCATAGTGTAAAACGCATTGGGTGAAAATCGAAAGCCTTACCTGTGACTTTAAAGATAGGTTCCTGCAAGGGTTGTCGGGGTGCCGCCAAGGCCTAACTTGAAGCGTGATACGCCCGGCATGCGCTGACCGTCAATACCCCCAAGGTCAAGCCACTGAACCCCGTCGGCAACTAACTTTTCAATCCCTCGCCACAATAAAAGGTTGTGTAAATAATTACGCCGACCGATTTCATCACTGTAGCCGATGTAATAGGTGGCGGTGCGGCCATGACGGAGGAGCAGAATTGCGGCGTGATTACTGCGGCGCTTCTGTGCGGCCAAAACCATGACGTGCTGCTTGCCCTGACAAAGACGGATGACGGCCCGCACAAAATCACCGGCGGGCGCTCTTAACTGCTTGTTTTTGCGATGCTCGTCATGCTTTTGCAGCAGCCATTCTAAATCCATGCCTTTTTCGCTAATGCGGGTTTTAAATGTCGCCGCTTCAGCTTTTTTAAGCTGGTTTCGCCATTTACCGTCAAGTTGGCTGCGCAGGACGTCTGGTGATTGTGCCAGGTTAAGCCAGATTGTGCTGTAGCCGGTGATGACTTGTCGCATGGAGACATCGGCCATGAATTTCGTTGCCTCCGGGCTGCTCACTTGTTCCGGCATCCAGGTGAAGAAATTTAATTTATGGAGGGGAAATGCGGCTTTAATTTCAGCGTATAGCCGGCTCCGGGTCAGCGCGTCAATCGGGTTGGGGAAAAGTGGCCCACGGATAATCTTGGTAACTGTCACCGTGCCGGCCAGGCGCCAGGAATAAACCAGGCTAAAGGCGATCACCTTGCGGTTTTGACGGGCAATTAAAGTGTGGACGTTGAAAGGTGTTGTTTGCGCCATTGCCAAGCCATAGGCCCAACTTTGTTCAAGCGGCGACTGCGGCATTGCCGATATAAGTCGATCCCAGTCGCGCAGGCTCGCCTGATCCCATTCAAGTGTGATATCACCTACTGCTGTGTCCTTCGCCATCACCTTTTTCCCATCCCTTTGATGAGGTCCTCTGTTCGCTATGAGAGCTTGGTTTAAGCGGCCTTTTAAAGTGCGTGGATATGTGGTCCCAAGTCGGCGTTTTACCGGTTGGGCATTATTCTACTGCCTACTCTATTTTGCCGTCCCGGTGCTGGCGCTGGGGGCATTGTTAGATGTTGCGGGTTATCTGATTGCCGTCAAGCTATTGGGCGGCTCGTGTTATGGCATGTTGTGTCTATTCTGAGCTTTCAGGACGCTCGCTTGGCAGGGGTAAGTCGTCGCCGGCCAGGCGCTGAAAAACCTTAATGACCGCCGAGTCATCTTCTCGCCCAAGGCCGGCAGCGCCGGCGGCCAGAAACTGCTGATGGGCAGCGGCGCTCAGGGGAAGTGGGAAAGTTAGGCTTTTGCCCGTCTCCAGAACAATTCCAAGATCCTTGATAAAAATATCGACAGCCGAAAGTGGCGTGTAATCGCCGGCAAGAATATGCGGCACGCGGTTATTGAACATCCAAGAGGCACCGGCGGCACCTGAGATGACATCGAATAATTGCTCTGCATCAGCACCGGCACGGATGCCCAGCGCCATCGCTTCGGCAGCGGCGGCGATATGCACACCGGCCAATAATTGATTAATGGTTTTCACCGTTGAGCCAACCCCCACTTGGTCGCCTAGCCGGTGAACTTTTTCGGCGATTGCCGTCAGCGCGGGCGCGGCGCGATCAAAGGCGGCAGCAGGCCCTGAAGCCATCACGGTCATTGCCCCTTCGGCAGCTTTTGCAGCGCCGCCACTGACCGGGCCGTCAATCATCATCACCTGCAGATTGTCGAGGCGGGCTGCGATATCGCGGCTTACGGCCGCCGGAATGGTTGCGCATTGCAGCACCACAGCACCGGCAGCCAAGGCCTCGGCGGCACCGTTATCACCAAATAATACGGTTTCAACTTGTGCGGCATTGACCACAAAAACGATCAGGATATCCACCTGCCCGGCCATTGTTGCAGGGCTATCCGCGATCTGCCCACCGGCAGCTTGAAAAGCCGCGCAGGCATCCCGGCTCATGTCCAAGCCGAGGGTTTTGATGTTGGCGGCCAAGAGTGACCGGGCCGCCCCCATGCCCATGGATCCAAGGCCGATCACGCCGACTGTCAGTGGCCTATTCATCAAAAACTCCCATGCTTTGAATACCGCGCCGATTAATGGCGGAAGTGTCGCATGCCAGTTAACACCATTGCCAGCCCGGCGTCATCGGCAGCGGCGATAATTTCCGCGTCACGAATAGAACCGCCGGGTTGAATAACCGCCGTCGCGCCGGCGGCTGCGGCTGCCAGCAAGCCATCGGCAAACGGAAAAAATGCATCGGAAGCGACCACAGAGCCGATTGTGCCAACCGTTTTGGCGCCTGCCGCTTCGGCGGCATCTTCAGCTTTACGGGCCGCGATCCGGGCGGAATCAACACGGCTCATCTGGCCGGCGCCAATACCCACTGTAGCGCCGTCTTTGACATAGATGATGGCATTGGATTTCACATGTTTGCAAATTCGAAAAGCCAGGATGAGGTCAGCCATTTCCTGATCGCTTGGTGCCCGCTTGGTGACCACATTCAGTTGGTTTTCGTTGATCCGCCCGGCGTCCCGGTCCTGCACCAAAAGACCGCCTGCAAGCGAGCGCAGATTAATGCCGCCGGCGGCTGGATCCGGCAGGCCACCGGCCACCAACAGGCGCAGGTTTTTCTTTTCCGCGAGGATTTTGCCAGCGGCGGCGTCAGCCTCCGGCGCGATCACGACTTCGCTTAAAATCTTGACGATTTCTGCAGCCGTGTCGGCATCGAGGCGGCGGTTGGCGGCAATAATACCACCAAAGGCGCTGACTGGATCACAGGCCAAGGCCCGCAAATAGGCGTCTTTTAAAGTGTCCGCGACAGCGACCCCACAAGGGTTGGCATGTTTGATGATGGCAATCGCTGGTTTGTCAAATTCGGCAACCAGTTCATAGGCCGCATCGGTGTCGTTAAGATTATTGAAACTGAGCGCCTTACCTTGCACTTGGACAGCGCTGGCAACGCCGGGACGGTTGTCGCCGGTGCGATAAAAGGCGGCGGCCTGATGTGGGTTCTCGCCATAGCGCATGATTTCGGGCTGGGCACCGGCGATCACCAGCCGGTCGGGGAAGGAAACGTTCTGTTCTTCAGAAAGCCAGTTAGCGATGGCGGCATCATAGGCCGCCGTGCGGGCATAGGCTGTGCGCGCCAAATGCCGGCGTGTCGCAACGGTGATGCCGCCGCTTGCCGTCAATTCCTCAAAAACGGTATCATAATCGGCAGGTTCAACGATGACAGCAACATGGTCATGATTTTTGGCCGCTGCCCGGATCATTGCCGGCCCGCCGATATCAATATTCTCGACACAGGTTTCATAGTCGGCACCGGCCGCCAAAGTCGCTTCAAAGGGGTATAAATTAACAACCAACAGGTCGATCGGACGAATTTCGTTGGCCGCCATTGCGGCCATATGATCAGCGTTGTCGCGGCGTGCCAGCAGGCCGCCATGAATCTTTGGGTGCAAGGTTTTGACACGGCCATCCATGATTTCCGGAAAGCCTGTCTCGGCCGCAACCTCGGTCACCTGCAGGCCACTCTCGGAAAGGCTGCGGGCGGTCCCGCCGGTGGAGAGCAACTCAACGCCCATTGCCGCCAGCGCCCGCGCAAAACTGATTAGTCCGGTCTTATCAGAAACCGAAATCAACGCCCGTTTGACGTTAACGGAAGCATCGCTCATTTCTTGTTTCTCCAAAAAATACGTTCCCTCAGGAGGGCTTATGCGCACTCGAAGCGGCGGGGTCAAGTGTATCGGTGGTTTCTTTTTCAGTATTTGCAATGCGCCGTAAATAAGCTTCACGAATCCCGATATAGGTGGTCGATGTGAAAATCAGAATGGCCCCGATCCAAGTGAAGATATCAGGAATTTCGGCAAACAGCATAAAGCCAAGCAAGGCCGCCCAAATCAGCTTCGTGAACTCAACAGGTAACACTGCCGAGGCATTCGCCAGCTTTAACGATTGGTTCATGGTGGTTTGACCAATTGTACCAAGGCAGCCAATCAGCAGCAGCCATAGATAATCAATCGGTGTCGGCCAAACCCAGACATAGAACGCAGGGAGTGCGCAAATCGCCGTCAGCCACAGTGAGGCATACATGGTGATGGTGACGCTGGATTCGGTGCGGGTAAGCATTTTGATCAGCATCAAAGCAATGGCCCAAACCATCGCTGCCGAAAGAATTAAGATCGGCCCCAAGGAGATATCAATCAAGCCTGGGCGCAGGATCACCAGCGTTCCAAAAAACCCGATCATGATTGCCAGCCAGCGGCGCGGGCCAACTTTTTCGCCCAAAAACAGCATTGCTAAGACCGTTGCAAAGATCGGCGCTGTAAAACTGAGGGCGGTTAATTCGGCCAAGGGCGTCATCGTCACACCGGTGAAGAAGCACAGCATCGACAGGCCATTAATGACGCCGCGAATGGCATGTAATTTCGGCCGCTTGGTGGCCAGCAGACGCAAGCCTGTGGTCAGCAGTAAAGGGCTGAGCACCAGAAACCCGATTAGGGCGCGGAAGAAGGCGACGTCGAAAGGGGGCAAAGAGTCGCTGACAGACTTGACGGCGGCATGCATGCCAACAAAGGCCATACCGGAAATCGCCATGAACCAAATACCTTTCCAGGTATCAGATATGCGGCTGAGGGCGGATTGAATAGCAGTCAGATTGGACACGTCGACAATATGACCTTGAAACGGATAACAAGCGAGAAAAATCGGTGATAAACGCTTTTTTTCAGGCAGTTATGGTCAGTTCAACATGTCCCAGGCCGTCAATATGATAGCGTGCCTCATCACCGAGGTTGGCAAAGCGCGTCGCTAAGGTTGATCCGGTAATCACCAAATCGCCGGCCCGCAGTGCGGTGCCTTGATCGTTCAGCAAATTAGCGACCCAGGCCAGCGAGGTTAACGGATGACCCATTGCGGCACCTGTTACGGCGCTTTCAATGCTGCCGTTCAAGGTCAGGGTGACCGGATTGGTAACCAGATCGAGTTGTTGCCACGCAGCTGTCTCCGGGCCCAGAACAACCCCGCCGCTCCAGGCGTTATCAGCAATCATCGAACAGGCATCAAGATGGTCATAATCGGCGCTGCGGTCTTCGATCAATTCAAAGGCCGGTGCAAGAGTTGCTATTTTTGAGCGGACATTTTCTGCGGTCCAGGGGGTGCCCATAGGCTTTAAGTCGGCGCTCACGCGGACAGCTAATTCAAACTCCAGCCCAAGACGTCCAAAGTCCTGCAAGGAAATTACCGCTGGCCCGTGATGGATGGTATCGGCGTAAATTCGGCCGCCAATAGGCGCGTTAATTCCGCAAAGTTCTTGGATTGGTTTTGATGTCAGGGCGATCTTATAGCCCGCCATGGCACCACGGGTCATGCTCCAGGTGTCGGCCAGCTTGGCCTGGATGCGATAGGCATCAGCCATACTTTCGATCGCAAATTCGGCTGGCAAGGGTCGATAACGATTGCCGGCCTTGTGCTCGTTCACAATCCAATCAGCAACAACCGCCAAAGCGCTATCAGAGTGCATATCGCATCCAATCATGATTACCTTACCCAAGATCAGCACGGACAGATCGTTTTGACAAGAAATTGCAGTCAGAAATGTAAAATCGCCGGCAACGGTAGGCTAGCTCTCAGGCGCTGCCTGCACAGGTGGGCAAGCGACGCTTCCATAGGAACAAAAGACACAACAATCGCCAGGTCTTGGCCGCAGTACCGTCTGGCAGTTTTGACAGGTGTAAAACCACAGGCAGGCATTGCTGGGCATTGTTTCATGGGCGGTATGGGAGCATTGCGGGCAGGTCAGCGTTGATGTGAAGATGGTCATCGGTTGCGCTGCCGCCAAAATGCCAGGGCCGTCAGCAAAATAAACAGCCCAAGAGCAGGTAGCAGAATAAAATCTAGATAAAAAATCAGGCCCGAAATGCCAAGAAAACCAAACACGTAAACCAGAAGCGGCGTGAAACAACAAAGTGCTGTGATGACTGTTCCGCCAAGGCCAATTTGCAGAAGTTTTCTGTTGTCGATGGTCATTTTAAGCAGATGGTAAATTCAATCAGAAATACAAGAACCATATGATAGGTTAATTTTCTCAAACTGTTACGGTGTCAATTGCCATTTAGAGTGGTCAACATGTGCTGGCATCCCGCAGGCATGTCGGTGCCGACAGGTGTTGTAAGTGTTTCTTGGTATCGTCGTTGAAACCGTTGTCGGGATGCGCTGCGCTTGTAATAATGCCACGTCAGCTGTCAATGCTGTTGCGATCCACGAGGCCCCTTGGTGTTGTATATTTTTAGACGGCTGGTCCTGTCACTTGTTTGGCTGGGCGCCGTAAGCAGTTTATTTATCGACATGGGTGCTCTAAGAGCGCTAACCACGTCCTTGTTGATCATATTTCTGGCACTTTCGGCAGGCAGTATTCGCCGTGAAAGTTGGGTCGTTGCGGGCGGTATCGCATTGGCTGCCATCGTGGTGCTATTTTTAGGCGGGTCGTGGGCGCAGCTTTGGCATGGCTTTGAGCGGGCATTGATTTTTGCAGGTTTATTGCCGACCCTGCAATTGACCAGGGCCATTGCCTGGCGCTTGCCGAAAGTTGCCAAGGCCCGCGCCGATCTTGGCACCCTGCCGGAGCGCTCGGCGGATATCGGCTTAATGTTTGGTGCCCAGGCCTTCGGTTATGTGTTGAGCACCGGTGCCTTTGCCATGGTCTCAAGCCTGGTGGCGGCGCAAGCGCCGATGGCTCGGCGCTTGGCGGCAGGGGCGGCGAGTTTGCGGGGCATGAGCACTTCGATCTTATGGTCGCCCTTCTTTGTTGCCTTCGCCGTGGCGTCTAGTTACCTGCCGGCGGTCCCTGCCTGGCAAGTATTTGCGCTTGGTTTTGTGCTGATGGCGATGGCGCTTTTGATTTCGATTTTAATGTTCGCGCGGCCGCTGCAGCTTGCCGCCATTGGCCAAGCGCTCAAGTGTTTGCTGCCGGTGCTGGCCTATCTCTTGATTGCCGTGGCGGCGGTGATGGTGGTCAGCGCTTTTGCCGGTTTATCAACACTTGGATCGGTACTGGTGACGATGCCGCTTCTGGTGACGGTGCAACTGCTGTTTCGGCCGGTGATTGCGCTTGATGTGGTGCGCGAAACAGTGCGGGGTTTTGATCGCTTGGGGGATGATTTACTGTTGATCACCGCCTCGATGGGATTGGCTACGGCAGTTGTTGCAACGGCGCAGATTGCCGATCAGTTGAGCTTCTTGGTGGCGTTAGAAATCCCTGCCACCGTCGTTATCGCCGGGATGTTGCTGATCCAGTTGCTACCGGCGATGGCCGGTGTCCATCCGATCATTACGGCGACCGTGGTCCTGGCCGCTTTCACCAGCCAACCATTGAACGTGCATCCGTTGATTTTGTTTCAAGCGATGGTCGCAGGTTGGTCCCTGGGAACGATGGTTTCAATGTCGGCGATTTCGGTCGTGACCACGGCGAATATGTTTAACCTGGCACCGCTTCAGCTCGCCTATGGCCGCAATCTTGGCTATGCCTTGGTGACCGCTGCGGCAGTGGTTGCCGTGTTGAGCGCACTCAACACGGCTTTATCGCCGGCGTAAATTAGTCGAACGCCTCTGACCAAGAACCTTGGGTGGCAGCTTTGGAATATTCGGTTGCCCGGTTTTCAAAGAAATTGGTGTGCTCGACCCCGTTCAACATATCATCCATCCACGGCAGCGGGTTTTCCGTCATCCGATACATGGGTTGCAGGCCAAGCTGGCCAAGGCGGCGGTCGGCAATATAGCGAATGTAGCTTTTCACTTCTTCGGCTTCCAGGCCTTCAACCCCGCCCAATTCGAAGGCCAGATCGATGAAGGCATCTTCGTGATGAACCACTGTTTCGCAGGCGGCATAAAGTTCCCACTCTAAGCTTTCGTCCCAAACCTCAGGGTTTTCATCGACAAAGGCTTTGAACAGCCGGACCACCGATTGCATATGCAAGGTTTCGTCGCGTGCTGACCAGGCAACGATCTGGCCCATGCCTTTCATTTTGTTGAAGCGTGGGAAATTCAGCAGGATCGCAAAGCTTGCAAACAGCTGTAGACCTTCGGTAAAGGCCCCAAACATGGCCATGGTTTTTGCGATGTCGCGTTTGCTGTCAACGTTGAAGCCACGCATGTAATCCCATTTATCCTTCATTTCTTTATAATGCAGGAAGGCTTCATATTCGGATTCCGGAATCCCAAGGGTATCCAACAAATGCGAATAAGCAGAGATATGAATGGTCTCGATATTTGAGAATGCGGCCAGCATCATGCGCACTTCAGTAGGCTTAAAAACCTGCGCGTAGTGCTGCATGTAACAGTTATTCACCTCAACATCGGACTGGGTGAAAAACCGAAACACTTGGGTCAGCAGATTGCGCTCTGATTGGGTCAGATTTTTCGCCCAGTCACGAACATCTTCCGCCAGCGGCACTTCTTCAGGCAACCAATGCAAGCGTTGTTGCATCAGCCACGCATCATAGGCCCATGGATATCGAAAGGGCTTATACACAGGATTAGCTGTCATCAAACCAGACATCGGTTCGCTCTCCAAATAAACGATATTTTAAAAATATATGTGCCGGCGTTACTGGCAGGCAAGGCATTCTTCGTAATCAATCGGCTCGCCTGCAGCTGGCTGGTCGCGGTCGTTTATGCGGCCAAGATGCGGCACATGCGCGATATCCGCCGTTGCCGCCGATTCGGCACGCTGAATTGATTTCGAGCGGCAATAATACAAGCTTTTGACACCCCGCTTCCAGGCTTGCAGATGCAAGTGATGGAGGTCACGTTTGTGCACATCGGCGGGCAAGAATAGGTTGATCGACTGCGCCTGACAAATTTCTGCGGCCCTGTCAGCGGCATGTTCGATGATCCAACGCTGGTCAATTTCAAAGGCTGTTTTGAAAACATCTTTCTCATCATCGCTGAGAAAATCGAGGTGCTGGACCGAGCCGCCATTCAAGGTAATGGACGACCAGGTTGCATCATCATCATGGCCTTTTTCTGCCAGCAATGCCGTCAGATACTTATTCCGAACAGGGAAAGAGCCGGAAAGCGTTTTATGGGTAAAGGCGTTGGCGGCAATCGGCTCGATCCCAGGCGAGCTACCGCCACAAATGATCGAAATCGAGGCCGTTGGCGCGATTGCCAGTTTATTTGAAAACCGCTCCATAATACCAAAAGCAGCGGCATCAGGGCAGGCGCCACGTTCTTCGGCCAATTTCGCCGAGGCGGCGTCAGCTTGCTTGCGGATATGCTTGAACATCCGCATGTTCCAAACTTTCGCCAGCGCCGAGCCGAAGGGCAGTCCTTGGCGCTGCAAATATGAATGAAAGCCCATAACACCCAGGCCGACCGAGCGCTCGCGCATCGCCGCATACCGTGCTTTGGCCATGCTGTCCGGCGCTTTCTCGATGAAATCGCTCAGCACATTATCTAAAAAGCGCATGATGTCTTCGATGAACATTTCATTATCTTGCCACTCTGGATAGGTCTCCAGATTGAGCGACGACAGGCAGCAGACGGCGGTTCGGTCATGGCCGTCTTTGTCGATCCCGGTCGGCAAGGTGATTTCACTGCACAGATTAGAGGTCTTAACCGTCAAACCCATCAATTTTTGATGCTCAGGGATGCTGCGATTCACATGATCAATGTAAATCATGTATGGCTCGCCGGTTTCAATCCGTGCGGTCAGGATTTTAATCCAAATGTCCCGCGCCGAGACGACCTTCATGACGGTGCCGTCTTTCGGGCTGACTAACTTCCAGTCTTCATTGGCTTCAACTGCCCGCATGAAGGCGTCGCTCAAAAGAACCCCGTGATGCAGGTTCAATGCTTTACGGTTAGGATCGCCGCCGGTGGGCCGCCGAAGCTCTACAAACTCTTCGATTTCAGGATGGTCAATCGGCAGATAAACGGCTGCCGAGCCACGCCGCAAAGAGCCTTGGCTAATGGCCAGTGTTAACGAGTCCATAACGCGAATAAACGGGATAACCCCAGAGGTTTTACCATTGATGCCGACAGGTTCGCCGATCGACCGAAGGTTGCCCCAATAGCTGCCGATACCGCCGCCCCGCGAGGCCAGCCAAACATTCTCATTCCAGGTATCAACAATGCCTTCAAGGCTATCGCTTGCTTCGTTCAAAAAACACGAGATCGGCAAGCCACGGCTGGTGCCGCCATTGGACAGCACAGGCGTCGACGGCATGAACCATAATTTTGAGATGTAGTCATAAAGACGGCCGGCATGCGCTTCATCATCGGCATAGTACGAGGCAACGCGGGCAAACAGGTCCTGATAGTTCTCATCGGGCAGCAAATACCGATCGCTCAGCGTGGCTTTGCCAAACACGGTCAAATTGTCATCACGGCTTTCATCCACGAAAACCTGGCTGCGGTGATCCATCTGAATAGCGGTATCCAGCATCATATTCATTTCCGCATCCTCCAATTCTCGTGACTCGATTCCGGCCCGTGCACATGAGATGTGCCGTTTTCCGGCTTAAAGCTGTATGTTGATTGCTCTGACATTCAGAACACTAGATATAGTGTGCTTATTCCCCCTCGAAGTCAATCGTCAGATCGTGTAGGAGGCAAAAAAATACACGATTGACGGTTGCCGATCCAGTCAGCTTTGGCCAAAAGCCGGACTTACTGCGGTTTTTGGTCTTTCAGTGACGGCAACGCCATTTGTAAAATGCGGGCCACATGCAACGCTTGACGGTCTGTTAAATCATCGATTTGGTGACGGCATGAGGTGCCGTCAGCGACGATCAAGCTGTTGTCATCGGCTGCACGCACCGCAGGCGCTAGGCTAAGCTCGCCCATCTTGCGAGAAATCTCGGCGGTCTCGGCTTGGTAGCCAAAGGCCCCGGCCATCCCGCAACAGGAGGTTTCGACGGTTTCGACGGTAAGTTCTGGCACCAAGGCCAGAACAGTTTCCACCGACGACATCACGGCTTCGGCTTTTTGATGGCAATGGCCATGCAGCAGGGCGCGCTGTTGCGGCAGAGGTTGCAAGGTCAGATCGAGGCGGCCGGCAGCTTGCTCACGGGCCAGAAACTCCTCAAACAGAAGCGCAGAAAAAGCAAAGGCTTCGGCTTCCGGGCCGGGGGTGAGGGCCGTCCACTCATCCCGCATCGACAGCAAACATGACGGCTCCAGCCCAATGATCGGCATGCCCCGATCCAGATAGGGCTTAAGGGCCGCTTTGGTGCGGCTCATTTCGGCCTTCGCCTGATCGACCAGGCCGGCGCTCAGATAGGTGCGTCCACAGCACAGCGGCCGCGCCGCTTTATCGCCGGGCACGGGTAAATGCACCCGGTAGCCTGCTGCCACCAATACATCCACGGCAGCTTCGAGATTTTCCGGCTCAAAATGCCGGTTGAAGGTATCAGCCAGCAGCACCACGCCAGGTCCATATTCCGGGCCCAGTGCAGGTTGCCCCGGCTCAAACGCAGTGGCGGCCCAAGCCGGCAGACGGCGATCCTCGGCAAAGCCAAGCAGGCGGCGCACCCAGCCGAGGTTCTGGATCCAATTTGATAAAAAACTAAAGCGACTGGCGGCACGCGCGTAGCGCGGCAGTTCTGCGACCAGTCGGTCACGCAAGGAGAGGCCATGACGGCGGGCCTTTTGATGAGCGACCTCAACCTTGAATTTGGCCATATCGACGCTGGTTGGGCACTCCCGTTTGCAGCCCTTACAGCCGACACAAAGCGACATGGTTTCGGTCATTTCAGGCGCTGTCAGGGCGTCGGCACCAAGCTGGCCGGAGATCGCCAGGCGCAACGTATTGGCGCGGCCGCGCGTCAGATCACGCTCGTCGCCTGTCACTCGGAAAGACGGGCACATGACGCCACCTGTTGATTTCCGGCAAGCGCCATTATTGTTACACATCTCAACTGCGCCGCCGAAATCACCCCATGGTGTCCAATCAAAAACCGTATCTAAGGCCTGGGTTTCATAGTCGGGCTTGAAGCGGAACAGGCTGCGGTCATCCATTTTCGGCGGATCAACGATCTTACCAGGATTAAACAGGCTGTCAGGGTCCATTAGGGTCTTGACGGTTTTGAAGTTGTTGACCATGCGTTGGCCAAACATTTCGGCATGGAATTCGGAGCGGACGATACCATCGCCATGTTCGCCTGAATGCGAGCCTTTATATTCCTGGACGAGTTCAAAGGCTTCTTCGGCGATGGCCCGCATTTGCGAGGCACCGAGTTCTTCTTTCATGTTCAAAACCGGCCGAACATGCAGGGTGCCGACAGAGGCATGGGCGTACCAGGTTCCGGCGGTGTCATATTTGTGGAAAACTTGCGTTAGCCGGTCCGTATAATCGGCCAGATCTTCCAAGCGGACAGCACAATCTTCGACGAATGACACCGGCTTACCGGCGCTTTTCATCGACATCATGATGTTGAGGCCCTGTTTGCGGACCTCCCATATGGCCGATTGGAAGCTTGCATCGGTGGCCTCAACCACCGCCCCGGGGAAACCTAGATCGGCCATCAAACTGACCAAGTCACGCAGCTTGCTCAAGCTTTCGTTGGCGTCATTTTCAGCAAATTCGACCAACAACAACGCCGCCGGTTGGCCGTCAACAAAGCGATCCACCGTGGCCTTAAACATTGGAATATCGCGGGCCAGAGCGATCATTGTGTCATCAACCAGTTCAACAGCCACCGGCCCAAGCTTCACCAGATGCTGGGCGGCATCCATGGCTTGATAAAAGGTCGGGAAATGGCACACCCCAAGGGTTTTATTGGTTGCCAAGGGTGACAGTTGCAAGCGCAGCTTTTGAGAATGCGCCAAAGTGCCTTCCGAGCCGACCAGCAAATGCGACAGATTGATGTCATTGCCTGGCAGCAGGGCGTCAATATTATAGCCGCCGACTCGCCGCATCAGATCCGGGAAGCGGGCGCGAATTTCATCGGCTTCGGCAGACCCTAAGGCCAAAAGTTGGCGCACCATATCTCCCTGTTTGCCCTGCAACTGCTGAGCTTGATCGGCGGTAATCCGGCCAAAGTGCATTTCCGCGCCATCGGCAAGCACGGCATCGATGGCGAGCACATTATCGCGCATGGTGCCATAGCGGATTGACCGCGACCCGCAGGAGTTGTTGCCGGCCATCCCGCCGATGGTTGCCCGCGACGAGGTTGACACATCAACAGGGAACCAAAGACCATGCGGTTTCAGTGCCCGGTTCAGATCGTCAAGGACAATGCCAGGCTCGACTTCCGCGACGCCGGCGCTCGGATCTACACTGATGAGCTTGTTCAAATGTTTCGATAGATCGATCACCAAACTGTGGTTAACGGTCTGGCCACATTGCGAGGTGCCGCCGCCACGGGCGGTGATCGGGATCCCTTCGTCGGCAGCAATCGCCATCGCCCTGCTAACGTCTGCAGCGGTGCGGGGAACGACCACACCGAGCGGTTCCATTTGATAGATCGAGGCATCGGTGCCGTAACGGCCACGCGAAAATCGATCAAATAAGACTTCGCCTTCGAGTTCACGGTTCAGGCGGTCGGCGAGGGCGCTGTCACCGATGCGTGCTTTGCCGGCGATGGCGGCAGCGGTCAGCGGTCCAGAAACCCATTCAGTGGTGGTATTTTTTTCATCGGTGCTCATGCCCAGACTATCGTCATCAGACCATCAAAAGGCAAGGGTTGAGTGCATCTCAAGCAGACGATTGAGCGCTTTCGACGCAGGCTGTGGTTGCTTGTGGGGCACGCTCACGGCCATTCCATAAAAGTGCCGTAATGGCGATTAAATTTACAATATTGAAAATAACCCCCACTAAGAAGGCAAGCGGATAAAGTTGTGTCAGGTCGAATATCAAGCCACCAAGGCCACCACCTGCGGCCATGCCGACGGTCCCAAAGAAGAACACAATGCCCATTTTTAACCCTGCATCGGCGGCGGGGAATTGCTCTCTGATAGCAACCGCGTAGGCCGGCACAATGCCCCCAAAAACCAAACCATAAATTGCCGACAGGGCATACAAGCCCGACAAGCTATCGATGACCGCGTAGGCGGCCAGCGCCATGGCTTGTAAGCCGGCACCGATGAAGATCGTCCACAATCCACCGACGCGGTCGGAAAGAACCCCAAAGGCGAGCCTGCTGACAAACGCACACGCGAGCAACAGTGATAACATTTCGGCACCGCGCACCGCCGCGAAACCAAGATCGGAGCAATAGGCAACGATGTGCACCATTGGCATCGCCATGGCAACGCAACAGCCGACAATTGCGATGCATAAAAGGCTGAGTTTAACGCCCTTTGACCATCTGCCGTCGGTCGATTGCTGGTGCTGTTTGGCGGCAGATCCGCTGCTCGTTTGGATCGGTGGCGGGTTTTTCAAAACCAGCACCATTGGCATCATGATGAGCAGTCCCAACCAACCATACCAAAACCAGGTGTCGCGCCAACCTTCGCTTTCGATGCCCTGGCTGAAAAACCGCGGAAAAATTGCCCCGGAGACGGACTGTCCGCTGGCAACGATCGCAACCGCTATGCCGCGACGGCGATCAAACCAGCGAGTCGCATTCGACATTAACGGCGTAAAGGCGGTGCCGGTGCCCAGAAAGCCAATGAAAATCGCGCAGCTGATCAAAAGGCTGACGGCACCGTTGGCATAACTTGCCGAAATCAAGCCTAAAGCCATGCAAATCGGCCCACTGATCATAATCCATTTCAACCCGAAGCGGTCAGCGATCGTGGCCATAAGAATGCCGCCAAGCCCGCTGCCGAAAACAATTGATGAATAGGCAAGCGAGGGGATCCATCGAGGCCAATCAAACTCACTGGCAATCGGCTTCAGGCTGACCACAATCAAATGTGAACTGCCGAACGCCATGCTGCCGTAAATGACCGAGGCGATAACGACGAGCCAGCCAAGACGGCTTTCAACGCTATCAAGATTGCTATCTTCATGCTTTGCTGTCATCGATATGTGAACCGGGTGAATATTTCTGGAAAGTGCGTCTTACGTGTCAAAGCATATACTTTTTCTAGGTATTGGCTACACTGCCCAGCGGTTGGCCGCCAAGCTGCTTGAGGACGGTTGGAAGGTTTCCGGCACAACGCGCAATGTCGCCGAAAAGCGTCTTGATCCTCGGATTAACCTCTTCACGCTGCATCGCGATCAGCAGCTTGTGGGCGATGCCGCGATTAGCGATGTGACCCATATTGTGCATTCGATCCCCCCTGCCGAAGGCGGTGATGTTGTTTTGCATCAAGATGCCGACTTAGGTGCCTTAACACCTGCATTGCAATGGTTTAGTTATCTTTCAACCACCGGCGTCTATGGTGATCGCAAAGGCGGTGAGGTGACGGAAAACGCTGCGCCGGCGCCGCAGAGTGCCCGGGCCGAGCGGCGGCTGACCGCTGAGCGGGAGTGGCGACAGTATTTCCAAAATACGGCGGTATGTTTTCAGATCTTTCGGCTGGCAGGTATTTATGGTCCAGGTCGCAATGTCTTGGCGCAATTGCAGGCCGGGCAGGCGCGGATTATTGACCGACCGGGGCAAGTTTTTTCGCGCATTCATGTGGACGACATCGTGGCGGCCGTGCAGGCGTCGATTGCGGCGCCAAAAGATGGCGGCATCTATAATTTAGCCGATGACCTGCCCAGCGCCAGTGGTGACGTGATCCGTTATGGCGCGCATTTACTTGGCATCGAGCCGCCGGCCGCGATTGCTTTTGAAGACGCAGATTTATCACCGATGGCGCAAAGCTTTTATGCCCAATGTCGGCGCGTGATTGCGGCCAGAACCAAGGCCGAACTTGGTTGGCGACCGTGCTACCCAAGCTATCGTGAAGGTTTACAGGCGATCTTTAATGGTTGCTGAAAAGCACCTGTCGGCGCCCTCTGGCGGTGGTTTTGCCACCGCCCTGGTCCTGTTGTCGGCAACCTGCTTCTCGCTGAATACGCCACTTGCACCGTTGATCTATGCCGACGGTGGAAATACGGCGACGGTCACCATGCTGCGTGTTGCCGCTGCTGCGGTGGTGCTGGCCGGCTTGGCTTTTTGGCGGCGTGCGTGGCCGCGATTTGAGCGTGCTGATTTGTTCTGGTTAGCGGTTGTTGCCGTCACCTTCACCGCCCAAGGTTTATGCTATTTGGCGGCTGTGGCGCGGATCCCCGTTGGTCTTGCGGCACTGATTTTCTTCTTTTGGCCAATGCTGGTGGCAGCTTTCGCACCGCTGATCGGCGAGCGGCGACCGTCTCTGACCACCGGCATTTATTTTCTGATTGCATTCATTGGTTTGGCGGTGGCGTTAGCGCCGGATCTATCCCGCCTTGATCTATGGGGCATTGTGCTGGCCTGCAGCGGCAGCTTTCTGATCGCTGTTTACATGTTGTCGGTGCGGCAGTTGTCGGTGCAGTTTTCGGGGCTTGGGCTGACTGCGGCGATCACCTTGCCATCGGCCTTCCTGGCGCTGTTGGCGCTGCCATGGATTGGCGGTTTTGCACTGCCACAGAGCGAAACCGGGCTATGGGCTTTGCTGGCGCTATGCCTATGCTTTGGTGCCGGCTTCCTGAGCTTAATCTTCGGGATGGCGCGGGTTGCCGCCAGCCGAGTTGCATTTCTGTACAACTTAGAGCCAATCCTATCGATCGTGGCAGCGGCGATCCTGCTTGGTGAGATTTTAACATTCAACCAATACGCAGGTGGCGCTCTGGTGATTGCCGCCTTACTGCTAAGCAGTCGGCAGCGTATTGCCGGGACGCAATTCTGAAGCTTTTTTGCGTTCATGCCATTACTGTGGGAAGTCACAGCATAAGCGATGCTTTTCGGAGCCATAAAAAAATACCGGCACACATGCAAATCTGGGGTAACCAGGAAAGGAAATGATCATGAGTGAAATCATGACAGGGGGCGATGCCATGATTCGGGCCCTGCTGCGGCATGGTGTTGATACCGTGTTCGGCTTGCCGGGGGTGCAAACCTATCCAATATTTGACGCCCTGCAGCGTCAGAGCAACCAGATTCAAACAATTGGCGTGCGCCATGAGCAAGCCGCAGCCTATATGGCGATGGGCTATGCGAAGGCCACAGGCCGCCCGGGGGTATGCTCTGTCGTGCCTGGGCCGGGGGTTCTCAATGCCGGTGCCGCGTTATTGACGGCGGTGGCCGTGAACGCACCGGTGATGTTGCTGACCGGGCAAGTGCCGGCACCTTTTCTTGGCCGTGGCCGTGGTCACCTGCATGAATTGCCGGATCAACCGGGGACGCTTGGCTCGTTCATCAAATGGAGCGGGCGAGCCGCCCGGGCAGCCGAAGCGCCGGCCCTGATCGACCAAGCTTTTGGCCATATGCTGGGCGGCCGGCCAGGCCCGGTTGCCGTCGAGATGTGTTGGGACACGATGGCAATGCAAGAACCTGTCGAGCTGCCTGCGTTACCAGCGCCGGCACCCGCCTTACCCCTTGATGATGCCAAAATTGCAGCGGCTGTTAGCATATTGGTGAATGCCAAACGTCCGCTGATTATGGTTGGCTCAGGGGCGCAACATGCCAGTGCCGAAGTGACTGCCCTGGCCGAGGCGTTGGGGGCCGGGGTGACGGCTTTTCGCGGCGGCCGCGGTGTGGTCGATGAAGCCCATGAGCTTGGCCTGTCATCGGTCGCCGCCTATGAGCTGTGGGATGAAACAGATGTCTTGATTGGCATTGGCTCGCGCTGTGAAATGCCGGCCTTGCGGTGGTCCGGGATGACCGATGCGGCCGAGCGCATTGGCGGTGACCGTAAATTAATCCGTATCGAGATTGAGGCTGAGGAGCTTTTGCGGCTGGTGCCGGATGTTGGCATCGTGGGCGATGCCGCGCTGGCCACCCGTGCTTTGGTTGACGCGCTGTCCGGTCAAACAATTGTTTCGGCGGGCCGCCGGGGCGCATTGGCGACTGCCAAACAGCGTGCCGCAGAAAAAATTGCGGCGGTGCAACCGCACATCTCTTACTTGCAGGCGTTGCGCGCGGTTTTGCCGACTGATGGCATTCTGGTGAAGGATATTTGTCAAACAGGTTTTACATCTTATTTCGGTTATCCCGTGCATCGCCCGCGCACCTATTTAACGTCCGGCTACCAAGGCAATCTTGGCTTTGCCTTGCCGACGGCGCTTGGCGCGAAGGTTGGCTGCCCGGATGCGCCGGTTGTTTGTATCACCGGTGATGGTGGCTTCATGTTCGCGGCCCAGGAATTATCGACCGCCGCGCAGCACGGAATCGCGCTGGTGACGGTGGTGTTCAACAATGGTGCCTATGGCAATGTGCGGCGCGATCAAATGACACGTTTTGACGGCCGTGTGATCGCCTCGGATTTGCCGAAAATTGATTATCTGCAATTGGCCGAAGCGCAAGGTGTCGCAGGTGAGCGGGTGAACAGCCCGGCCGCTTTGCAAACCGCCCTGAAAAGCGCCATCGATGCCGACGCCCCACGCCTGATCGAAGTGCTGGTCGACCGCAGCGAAGAAGTCTCACCATGGCCGTTTATTGTTCCTAATCGCGCGTAGATGTAGGCGGTATTTGCCGCCGCCCCGGCGGGGCGGCGGGCCGCTCAGAAGTGCCGGCAGGTTTATTTCAGTTTCACCCCTGCTTCAATGTCTTGCACCGTTGTGCCTTGGGCGATCATTTTAGATAGAAGGTTCAAGGCCAGCTGGTCGGAGCCGTAGACAGGCACCGGATGGGCAACGCCGCCCTCTTTGATCTGCTTGGCCAATTCCATGGCTTGGAAAATAATATCGTCGATATCAATGTACTTGTAACTGCCCATCCGGCCCATGGAGATGACGCCTTCCGGCATGTCGCTGAAATATTGATAGGCGCGGGCGATTTCCGATTGGATCGGCAGCGGATAAAGCTTGTTTTTATCGCTGGGAATTTCGATCCCAAGAAGGGTTGAATCGGATTTATGTTGTGTGAGTTTTTTATACTCGACAATGCGGGTGTACGGCTCATTACCGGCGTAATAAACAAAGTAGACATTTTCCGGGAAGGCAAATTCGGTCGGCAGAATGATGGTCATAAACTCACGGCCCACATAGGGCAGTTCACCGTGAACATTGTTCATGATGGTATCGGGTGAGATGGTCGAAATGATCATATCAAAATGCTGCCACTCGCCGTTGAAGCGAACGCGCTTGTTGTCCATATCAAAGTCGGTGATATCGGTGTTCAACAGAACGGTTGCATCCTGGGTCGCGATGTCAAAGTAATCATCATAGCCATTGGCGGCGATGGGATATGCCGAAATTGCCGTGTCCCAGGTCGCACGCGGACCTTCTTTGATGGTGACACCCTTTGGTGACCAAGAAAACTCGTCGATCATCTTATTGCTTTCCAGCTGCCACATTTTGCGTGAATAGCCATCGACGAATTTGCTGTAGAGCGTTTTTCCGACCGAGCCGGTCCAATATTCTTCGAAATTCTTGGCATTGGCGGCGCCTTGCATTTGCAATGCTTCGGCCATTTCCTGGCGAATCTGGCCTTCTTCGGGCATCCGTGAAATATCGTCGGCGTGAATCGGATAGCTATAGTAATTCTGGTCCGGTTCAATATACGTGATGAACTCATGCTCCTGGCAGCGGCGCATTGGAATAACACTGTTTAGGTATTCATAAAGCTCGGGCAAAGGGGTTAAAAAATGCCGTGGCCCAAAGGTAAATGGGTGACCGCCGCGCCAACGGGTTTTAACACCACCACCTAAAAAAGAGCCGCGCTCAATAACGGTAATATCCCAATCCGGGTTCACCAACGCCATCTGATGGGCAACAGCACACCCGCTCATACCGCCGCCGATAATTAATGCCTTTTTCATTCTCTGCCCCTAACGCAAATGTCATCTGCTGGGAATCAACTAACATCCAGCCCATCTGTGGGAAAGGGTAAAGCGGTTTTGGCCGCTAAATTCGGCACATTTCGGATCTCCTCGCCGGCGGCTGAGCGCAAAACGCCGGCAAGAGGAAACCATGGGCTTAAGCTTTGGCGCTTTTGCGCTGTTCAGCGACACGCGCCGTTATGGCGGCACCGACAGCGTCGAACACGCTTTGCCAATCCCCGTCGCTCGGTTGCCGGAACAACCGTGCGGTTGGATACCAAACACTGCTTTCGGGTTCCATCAGCCAGCGCCAATCGGCCGTTGTGTGCAGCAGAATCCAGGTTGGCCGGCCCAGGGCACCGGCAAGATGTGCAACCGACGTACAGGTCGTGATCACCAGGTCGAGTTTTGTCATCAGCACCGCAGTGTCACGAAAATCCTCGATTTGGGCGTTCAGACGGACCACTTTTTCAGGTGCTTCACTGATCTCAGGTTCCCGTGGACCTTTTTGTATGGAGAAGAATTGGGTTCCTGGAATATCGAACAAAGGTTGGTAATAGTCGATTTTTGTCGAGCGTTTGTGATCATCGCCGAAACCGGGATTGCCGCCCCACACAAAGCCAATTTTAAGGGCTTTAGGGTCGGCATTGGGAAGCTCAAAATCAGGACCGTCGGGAATCGTCAGATAGGGAACGGCTGTTGGCAGATCATCGACTGTCTTCATGCCAAGGGCGAAAGGTGCCGACACAATCGGCAAATGCAGGTCAAATTTGGGCAGCTGGCTTGGGTCGTCAACATTGCGTTCAATGACCTGATCAACCCCAGGGAAGGTTTGTAGCAAATTCATCAAAGGCTCATGGCATTCTAAGATCAGCTTACCGCCCTTACCTTTTAAGGCCGCAATCATCGGCATGAAGCGAACGAATTGAAAATGATCGCCCATGCCTTGTTCGGCATGAACCAACAAGGTCTTGCCGCTGTAATCGTCGCCTTGCCATTGTGGTTGGCTAAAATTTCGCCGCCGTGACGGGAAGCCATCATGTTGCCAGCGCCATTCATACTCGGCGAAACCAGCCTCAATCTCACCTTTTAGAAGTTTAACAAGCGACAAATTCCAATGGAAAGTACCATTTTCAGGCTCAATTATCGTCGACATTTGAAACCATTTATCGGCCACATCAACGTTTAAACGTCCGCGTTCAAGATTACCAAGGTTGTAATAAGAGCCACCAGCGCCGGGATCTAGGACGAGACTTTGTTGATAGCATCGATAGGCATTTTCAATTGCCTCGAAACGCCGAAAAAGAGCGCCCATGTTCATGTAAAGATAGCTTTTATGGCCTAATTCTTTGAGTGCCCGTCGATACATGGCCAAGCTGTCGTCATAGCGGTCCATGCGTTGCAACAAATTTGCCATCAGCATGGTCACGTTTTTTGGTGGGTTTTCGGCGTTACGGCAAAAGCCGAAAACGATTAAGGCACGTTCAAAATCGCCCGCAAGCTCAAGTGTGTGCGCCAGCTGGTTCAAATAACTGCTGTTTTTTGGTCCTAAATTGACGGCGGCTTCAAGCATCTGGATCGCCGCAGGATAGTTTTTGAGCGCCGCCAAGGCGCGGCCGCCGAGGGAATAGGTGCGCGGCTCATTCTGATATAGTTCGGTGGCCGTTTGTGCGATCTGCAATGCGTGCGCGGGGTCTTTATTGAGCAGATCCAGGCCGCCGCGATGCAGCAGCAGGTTCAGCGGTGGCCGGGCGCCGGCGTTTTTGAGTGAAATCTCAGCATGTCGGGTCGCTGGTTCAAGATTGCCAATCTCTCCGAAAAGCCGGGAAAGCTGGAAATTGAGATGCGGGTGAGTTTTATTTTTTTTCTGAACATCAACCAGCAGCGCGATGGCAGCAGAGAGTTTTTTCTCATTTCTCAGGCCCATGGCCTTAGTGATGGCTTGCTCGACGATATCCGTTTCTTGTTTTTTTTTCATGTCTCACTTCTTCGAGATTGTAATCAGACCGAATTTGTAAAGCCAGGTAAGACCGCGACTAATCTGCGCTGCATGCCTTGGCGAGAGGGTGGTTATCATATCCTTCACAGTGGTTCGACCGGCGCCGACTTTTGCCAGCACCATGGCGATTTCATCTTCGGAAAAGAACAGACCGCCGGTCACATTGTAATGGGTTTCATTGATCAATTGTTTGATCTCAACAGGGTCAACGGTCCCCGGACCGATTTCATCATCGGCGCTGAGGATATGCGTGGCATGATTTTTAAACATGTCAAACGGGTCAGGGCGTGACGGGTTCATGCTTCGACCTTTGCCGCGCGGCGCACTTTCGGCATCAAGGACCCGGCGTGCTGCCAAATCGGCCCAGAGTTCTTGGTATTGCGGAATGATTTGCGCCCAATCTAACGTTGTGGCGATGTGCTGCTGGCCGGCGGCGGCCATTTTTCGGCGCAGCTCTGGCTCATCGGCAAGTTTTGCAATCGCATCTGCAGCGGCCGGAATATCAATGGCCGTGGTTTGTGAGACCGCAGCGATATAGCGATCATAGGTCAATTGATCAACGCCATGTGCATTGCCAATTGAGGTCCCTGAGCCAGGCGGCGGGATCACGCTTGGTATCCGAAATCCGGTCTCACCCTCAATCACCGTATCTTTGTACCCGTCCCAATCGCTAACCACGCATGGCAACCCTGCGGCCATTGCTTCCAGCGGTGTTAAGCCAAAGCTTTCTTGAATGTTATCTGACAGTGACAAAAAGATATCTGCTGCGGCCCAGCTGGCCTCGGCCACGTCAGGTTGTGCGCCATCAAGAAAATGGCAGGTTGAGGCGCTGCATATCTCCTTACTGAGGCTGTGGAACGTCGCCTCAATGGCCTCATTATAAAATTGCCCGACCATGAAAATATGTAGCTTGGTGTTCGGCAGGCGCCCGGCGGCCTCCTCGACGGCCTGCAGCATGGGCGTCGGATGCGCCTTGGCGTGGAAGGACAAACGGCCAAAAAACATGATCACCACGTCATCTTCCGCGACCCCGTATTGCGCCCGAAGCGCCTTCCGGCCGGCAGCGTTATCCCGGCGGCTGCGGCCAAGGTCGCCATCCGTGCCCAAGGGTATAATCGGCAGTTGCATGGGGAGTTTGGGCCTGACGCCGAAGCGTGCTTCGATAAATTCGGCATAGCCCTCCGCTAATTGTTCAACCGCCTGGCGCACTGACTTTGACGTGCAAATGACCGCATCCCAACTTTGCACAGGGGTCAAAAACGTTTTCGTGAATTGATCCATCACATTGTTGCTGGCGATGGTGTGGGTGATGCCGCAAAAACTAAAGGCGCGTTGGTTATGTTCTCGCCGCAACCAAGTGTGGCGACCGATACCCGGGTCAGGCAAAAAATAGCAGCCGACATCCGTGAAGGCTTTGAAGTTTTGATTGCCGACCACCGACGTTGGTTTTGCCGGCAAGCCGTTGGCGTCACATATATCCGCGACCTGCTGTTTAAACTTCTCTTCATCGCCGCGGGTTTGAACCGCCGCCAGCCATTGATCAACATTGGCATATTTCAAAAAAGCGCCCAAAAAAGTGGCACCGGCAACATTTCTGCCCATGACTTTTGCGCGGCTCGCATCAAAGGCATCGCCTTGATAAAACAACGCGGCATTAGCGGTATTTTTTGTCATGTCGGATATGTCGTTCATGGATGCGAAATGCCTTTTTGAGGGTTTTTATTTTAAAAATTCGCTCGTCGATATATCAAGAATGCGGATCTTTTGCACCTAGCTTTATTGCCTGTGCCGTCAGTGCGTCGGTGAGGTCCTCGATGACGTTATCCCAATTATTGCGCTCGGTCTGTCGAAACAAGCTAACTGTCGGATACCAGCGGCTGCCATTGCTGCCGCGATGCCAACGCCAGTCAGGAGGATCACTAACCATAATCCAGGTTGGTTTGCCAAGGCTGGCTGCCAGATGCGCCAAGGCACTGTCGATGCTGATCACCACGTCCATGGCCTGAATATTTGTGGCGGCATCATAGAAATCAGCTGTATCGCCATAGTCGGGCATTTGCTGCCGCCATCCAAGGGCATCAACCTGGGCACCGGCCGGTCCGTGCTGAAGCGCAAAAAAGGCCGTTCGCGGCACTGCCAGCAGGGGTGCCAGCCGACTAAGGCTAATTGATCTTTCATGGTCGCGGTGATGATCCGGATTTCCGGCCCAAATTAGCCCCACATTAAGCGTCGCATCGCCGCCTACGGGCGGCTGTTTTTGCGCAGTCGGCAGCGTCAAAGACAAGGGCTTTGCGCCGGCGTTCGGCAAAAGTTGAGGCAGGCTCATCAAGGCGACCTGGAAGTCACAGCGGGTAATGGCGGCATCGGCAGTGACCAGCTCGGCATTAAGGCCGGCATGGCGAAACAAACGGTGCAATACTTGCGGACACTGGAATAGGATTTTTGCGCCCATTGCTTCTAACGTCGTCAGGTAACGGGCGAATTGAATACTGTCGCCAAGCCCTTGCTCGCTGAAAACCAAAAGTCGGCGGCCGCGCAGGTTTTCGCCCTGCCATGACGGGAAATTGGTCGGCGGCGGTGAAGAACTGAAATCGGCCCATTTCCAGCGCCACCGATATGACTGCCAACCATTGTCAAAATCTTCGGTCAGTAATTGACAAAGCGCCAGGTTCCAGTGACAGGCGGCCACCTCAGGCTGAATGCTGAGTGATCTCCTGTAAAAGCTTATGGCTTTTTCATCGCTGCTGCGCGCTTGCATTAAATTGCCGTAGTTAAACCACCCGGTAGCTCTACCAGGGGCTAATATCGCGGCCCGTCGATAGGCTGTTGCGGCCGCATGCAATGCATCGGCTTGTTTCAGCGCCACACCGAAACCCTCCCAGGCTTCGGGCATTTCTGGGGCAAGCAAGGTTGCGCCAAAAGCGATGAAGGGGATTGTCGCGTGCGGCTTGGTGGTGAGGTTCTGGCGCTGCAGGTTAATCATTGATTTTATATGCTGCGGGTTGAGCAAAACAGCGCGTCGATACTCCGGGATCGCGCTGGCAAGTTGATCGGCAATGAAATCAAGCGCGCTTGCATGATTGAAATATCCATGGGCCAATCGGGGGGCAACAATTTGCCCCCAACGGGCCAAAGACAGCAGCGTCCCTGTGGGTAGATATGGCTTTGCGAAACTGGATAAATTTACGGTTGCGGTCAGGCTTTGCGGATTGATCAATAAGGCTTTTTGGGTTGCTTGAAACGCACTTGCCTGGTCACCGCGCCGATCGGCCAGCTGGCCAAATTGCCCCCAAAATACCGCATTGCCCGGATTGGCTTTCAGCAATGCCGCATAGCCGCGACCGGCGCCGACAAGGTCACCACGGTTGAGCGCTTGCGTAACCAAAATGAGGCGTGGATCCGGCCGTTTGACGGCTTGTCGCGGCGATTTTTTGGGTTTTTTAGATTTGCTTTTTGCCACCGCTTTGCCGGTCACTGTTGATTTTCGAGTGCCGTCTTTTCAGCCAGCCAGCGGTCAGCATAATCCACATGCTGCCAATTTGAAAACCAGGGGCCGCCTCGGGTGAAGTGAATGGCTTTCGGATATCCCGAGCTTGGCTTTTTGGACCAGCCTTCCAACCAGTTCCAGGTTTCCGGCAGCGCGCCGATCAAATCATCGTCAAGCCATTGCATGCGATGTAGAAAGGCACCTGTTTCCCGGTTGATCAGTTCCGGCGTCAAACATTTGTTGGCCGGATGCCGGCAGTTAAAAAGCATCAAACTGGACCAGTTTTTACGGGGGTAAACAGTCTGTGTTGCGCCGTCCATTTTGGTGTTTTCATCAGGACGATGATCATGATGGACACACATCACGGCTTTTTTGGGATCGGCCAGGGCAAACAATTGCGCAACATCGCCGGACCACAGAAAGTCGCAATCGCAGAACAAGGCCCAACCGTTAAAACCTGCCAGGTAAGGCGTTAAAAACCGGGTGTAGGTGAATTCCGTTGAGGCCAAGGGGTCCGCCGCCCGGGTGTACAGGCCACGGCTGCGCAAATCGCTTTGAATGAGCGGTGTAACGGCGATTTGCTGGCTGCTGTGTCGCTGCAGCGAATATTTGCAAACTTGATAGGCGATATCCTCGCGGCCATCATAGCCCACATAAATAGAATGCGTATTGATCACAGTCATGACGCCATTTTTTGGTCTGTGCAATCCACAGTGCGACACCGCGTCGGCAACTGTATCGAAAGTCATACCCGAATGCCGACGCTGGTCAATAGTGTGTCGGAAGTCGTTGCGCTTGTCATTGCCTGCTATCCCGCGTTGAATGGCAGGCGGACGGCCATTAATCATGGCTCGGTCAAAAGATAATTTTGGGGCAAGGCGATGGATGAGAGCAGGATACCGATTTTAGTGGGCGCAGGCCAAGTCACACAACGCGAAGCAGATCCAATGCAAGCGCTGTCACCGATTGATTTGACGGCCTCGGCGGCACGCCAAGCAGCCGCTGACGCAGGCCCCGGTCCGGCGCTTTTGAAAGCCTTGGACACGGTTGTCGTTATTCGCGCTTTTTCAGATACAAGTTGGCGGTTTACCTGTCCATTTGGTCGTTATGCCAATCCGCCGCAATCACTTGCAAACCGCCTTGGTGCAACAGCGTCGCAGCGCTTGGTTTACACCTATGCCGGGGGCAATATGCCGCAATGGTGCGTAAATCGTCTGTTTGAAATGGTGACACGCGGCGAGGTTTCGGCAGCGTTGATCGCAGGTGGTGAGGCGCTGGCAACGCAAAAAGCAGCTCAACGCGCCAACCTGACACTGGATTGGAGCGAAGACCCCGGGGGCCGGTTCGACTCCTGGGGTGTCGAAAAACGTGGCTGGAGCGATGCCGAAGAACGTCATCGGATGGCAGGTGCGATCTTCGCCTATCCGATGATCGAAAATGCCATTCGGGGTGCGCGTGGACGCAGCATTTCCGACCATGGCAAGGCCATGGGTGCCTTATTTGCGCAGTTTGCGGCCGTCGCTGCCGATAATCCGATGGCGGATCGACGGCAAGGCTTTACGGCCGACGATATCGCCACGCTCAGTCCAGCAAACCCCTATATTGGCTTTCCCTATACCAAATTGATGAATGCAAATGCGTTCATTGATCAATCTGCCGCGCTCATTTTAACGTCGGTTGCCAAAGCACGGGAGCTTGGCATTTCCGAGGATCGCTGGGTTTATCTGCATGGTTGCGCAGATGCCTATGATCATTGGTATCTGAGTGATCGAAAAAACTTCTACAGCTCACCGGCGATGTCGGTTGTTGCCCGCGAAACCTTGGCCATGGCGGAGGCAACGATTGCTGACATGGATTATCTTGATCTTTACAGTTGCTTTCCCTCGGCAGTCGAGATTGCCTGCGCGGAAATGGGCATTGATGAGACCGATCCGCGTGGCCTAACCGTCACCGGCGGGCTGCCGTATTTCGGCGGTCCGGGAAACAACTACGTGACCCATTCGATTGCTGAAATTATGGCCAAGGTGCGGGCCAAACCCGGCACCAAGGGTTTGGTCACGGCGAATGGTAATTATATCACCAAACAATCGGCCGGAATTTATTCGACGGCACCGATTGAGCGGCCATTCGCGCCACCTGATCCAGCGCTTTACCAAGCCGAAATAAATGCCGACAAAGGTCCTGGTTTTTGCGCTGAGCCGACCGGTAAAGCCAGTATTGAAACCTACACCGTCATGCATGATCGAGAGGGTCCTGCCTTCGCAATTCTCTATGGCCTTTTAGAAGATGGACGGCGGTTTGTTGCCAACACGCCGGACGATCATGCGCTGTTAGAAGATATGACGCGGCATGACTATTTAGCTGCCTCCGGCACGGTCAGCAGCGTTGACGGCCAAAACAGTTTTGCGCCGGACTGACCGGCCTTGGCGCCATTGGTCACTGGAGTGTGTGCCCATTTCGGCATAGGATAAGGCTTCAAATCGCAAACTCTTAACAAGAGTAAAAAACGAAGATTGGAGTGAGCATGTTGACACAACGGCGGCGCATTTTGGTGACGGGCGGGGCTGGTTTTCTCGGCAGCCATTTATGCGAGCGCTTGCTCGCACGCGGCGATGACGTCATTTGTTTGGATAATTTTTATACCGGCACGAAAGACAATGTCCTGTACTTGATGGATAACCCCCGGTTTGAATTGATGCGCCATGATGTGACCTTTCCGCTGTATATTGAAGTGGATGAAATTTTCAACCTGGCCTGCCCGGCATCGCCAATTCACTATCAACACGACCCGGTGCAGACGACCAAAACCAGCGTCCACGGGGCAATTAATATGCTCGGCTTGGCAAAGCGTCTGGGGGCGAAGATTTTGCAAGCCTCAACCAGCGAGGTTTATGGCGATCCAAGTGTTCATCCGCAAACCGAAGACTATTGGGGCAACGTCAATCCGATCGGTCCACGGGCGTGCTACGATGAAGGTAAGCGATGCGCGGAGACGCTGTTTTTTGACTATCACAGACAGCATGCGTTGCCGGTAAAAGTGGTGCGGATTTTCAACACCTTTGGCCCACGCATGCATCCCAATGATGGTCGTGTGGTCTCAAACTTTATTGTTGCGGCGCTGGAAAATCGTCCGATCAGTATCTACGGCGACGGCGGGCAAACCCGATCGTTTTGTTATGTCGATGATTTGATCGAGGCGATGCTGCGGATGATGGATGGACCGGCAGACCTGATTGGTCCCCTCAACATCGGCAATCCTCAGGAAACGGCAATCGGATCCTTGGCGGAAACCATCAAAGCAATGACCGGCTCCTCATCGACGATTAGTTATGCGCCGTTGCCGACCGATGATCCGCTGCAGCGCTGTCCGGACATCAGCCGTGCGCGAACCCATCTAAAATGGCAGCCGGAGGTTGATTTAGAGACTGGATTAGCCCGCACAATTGATTATTTTCGGGGACGCTTGGCGACTTGATCAATCGTTGTTTGGTCAAAATGAGGATAGGGTGAAATGCGGTTTTTCGTAACCGGTGCGGGCGGCTTTGTGGGCAGCCATGTTGCCAGCATGCTGGCGGCCGCCGGCCACCAGGTCATCGCCCATTATCGCCGCATGCCGGCGCGGCCGGATGCCCGTTTCGAGACCCTTGTTCACGATTTATCAACCCCCGATTTGACCGTTCCGGGACGGGTTGATTTGGTCATCCATGCGGCCGCTGCCGCCGCCGCTGACCATGAACCGGGCGGCGGTGACCCGGATCGCTATTTGACCGACAATATCATCGCTGCCAAGCACCTCTTGGATTGGGCGTCAGGCAGTGACGTTGGGGGGATTTTATTTCTGTCCAGCTTGTCTGTGTACGGCACGATTTCCGTGCCTGTGGTTGAGCCGTCGACAGTACCCGTGCAGCCCGGCCTTTATGGTGCCAGCAAACTGTTTGCCGAGCGTCTTTTCGCCATGGCCGTGGCGGCGGGTGGGCCGCCTGTGGTGGTTGCCCGCTTGCCTGGTGTTCTTGGTCCAGCTGCGCCGAGAAATTGGCTCACGACTACGTTGGCGAAATTAAAAACTGGCGATGCGGTTGAGATTTTTAATGCCGAGGCAGATTTTAACAATGCCGTACATGTGGCCGATTTAGCGGCGTGGGCGGTGCATCTGGCAAACACCGCCTGGCATGGTTTCCACACGCTAACCCTGGCCGCCGCCGCGCCGATGGCGATCCGCCAGGTGGTAATGCAGATGCACGATGCCGTCAACTCTACTGCTTCGGTAACAACGGTCCCCAAAGTGCAGCAAGCCTTTTGTGTATCTACTGCCCAGGCAACCTCAGAGTTTAATTATCAACCGATGACGATGGTGGCGATGGTGAACCGCTTTGTGTCGGAAAACCACGGCCAGGATTGGCCATCGGAGTGGGTGAAATGAAACTGCCGAAAGTGCCGGTTCATGCGATTGCTTGGTTTCAAGGTCGCTATGGTTATAACACGCACACACGCGGATTTTTTGAAGCCTTGGCCAAACGGCGGCCGGTTTTTGGCTCGCCGTTGATCGGATTGGAGGGGCCGTGGCAAGAAGATCAAAACCAACTGGCCGAGCTGTACGGTCAAGACCTGGTGTCGATCGCCCTGTTATATGGCAGTTTGATGGATGTCCTGGCGACCGCACCGGGGCCAAAGGTCGCATATACGGTTTGGGAATCAACGCGAATTCCCGCTGATTGGCAAAAGCCGCTGGGTGCGACCGATAGAATTTGGGTGCCGTCCACATGGGGCCGGCAGGTCATGATCGATAATGGCTTTCCGGCACGCCAAGTTGATGTCGTGCCCGAAGGTATCGATGCCACGTTATTTTGCCCCGACGGTCCGAAAACCGATGCTTTCGGCGATGGTCCTGAATTTCGGTTTTTGAACATTGGCCGCTATGAGGATCGCAAAGGGACGCGCTTGTTGATCGAGGCTTTTGACGCGGAATTTGGCCCTGATGAGCCGGTAAAACTGCTTGTTGCCTGTCACAACAGCCATGACAAAGACTATGACTTGCCGGCCATTCTGCGGTCGATTGGCATCCGCCATTCACATAAACTGGCATTTATTCCACCCTTCAAGAGCTTTGAGCTGGTTGCCAGCCTGTATCGTGCCTGTGATGCTTTTGTAAGCCCGTTTCGTGCAGAAGGCTGGGGCCTGCCGCTGATTGAGGCGATGGCCTGTGGGCTGCCTGTGATCGCAACTGATTACAGCGCACCACGAGATTTTCTAGGGGCCGAATCATATCGCCTGAAAAACCACATGGTAGCAATCGACAAGCCCTATTTTGAAACCATAGATGGCGATTATGGTGTCTGGGCGGAGCCGGACCGTGATCACTTGCGGGTTCTAATGCGAACGGTTTATGAAAACCGCGAACAAGCGCGCCGCCGAGGTCTGCAGGCCTCGGAGCGAATTCGGCGCACATTTTCATGGGACAGGGGAGCCGCGATCGCCGATGATTTGATTGCGACGATATCAGCTCCGCCGATCGCATGATCTATCGCTGCAACAATGAATTGTGGTTGACCAAAGTGGTGGCATCGTCGTCCGCAATGTTTTTTGTGGGCGTTTTCGGGCGGATTGTTCTGCCTGCGGTGGTGCATTTGGTACTTGAAGCAGCGTTAGCAGTTTCATATTGTGCATCGTGACTTAAACTGATGTCACACCTATTTTGGGACCAAAGCCTTGGGAGGCTACACAATGAATAAATTTCTGATCAGCGCTGCCGCAATTGCCGCAGTCGCCGGCTTGAGCGGCGTCACCGTCGCCGAGGCCAAAACATGGAATCTTTCCGTCTGGGGCAAAAAGCGGGCCTTCACGATGGGCATCGAGCAAATGGCCGCATATGTGAACGAGAAGTCGGGCGGTAAATTCAAAATCCGGATTGGTTACGGCAGCCAGCTGTCAAAGCCGAAAGAAAATCTCGACGGCATCAAATTGGGTGCATTCCCGATGGCGATGTTCTGCTCATCCTATCATCCTGCCAAAACGCCAACTTTGAGCGGTCTTGATCTGCCGTTCCTGCCGATCGCCAATTTTGACGTTCAGCGCAATGTCAGCGAAGCCTATTACGCCCATCCGGCGGTTGTTGCCGACTTGGCCAAATGGGACGCCAAATTTGTGATGTCATCGATCCTGCCGCAGTACGAGTTCATGGGCAAAGGCAAACCGCCTGCTTCCATGTCTGACTGGAGTGGCAAGCAGGTCCGTGCCCTTGGTGGTATGGGTAAAGCAATGGCGGCAATCGGTGCGGTGCCAGCGACAGTGCCGGCACCAGAGACTTATTCCTTGGTCGAGCGTGGCGCCGTTTATGGTGCCTCATGGCCGTTCTCATACGCCCATGTTGCCTACAAACTGCATGAAATTTCAGACTGGTTCACCTCAAACATGTCACTTGGTAGCGCTAACTGCCCGTTGGTTGTTAACACCAAAGCATGGGACAAGTTGGAGCCGGAATATCAAAAGCTGATCATGGAAGCGAAAGATTCGGCTTATGGTGCGCTGAAATCCGCTTATGCGGAAAAAGACGCGGTTAACCTGCCGATGTTGCGCAAGAAGCTGGTTGAAGTGAAATATTCAGACGCCGATCTGAAATCCCTACGGGCCGCCGGTGGTAAGCCGATTTGGGATAACTGGATTGCTGAAGGCAGCAAAGACGGTGTACCGGCTCAGGAACTTTTTGACCTGATCATTAAAACTGCGGACGGCAGCTAATTTGCTTCCTGTCTTTTAGTGAACAATGAAGCGCGTCGGAATCGCTGTTCCGGCGCGTTTTTCCTCTATTTTTCCAGGAGGCTTTCATGGTCGCGGTGAATGATAGCGGTTACGGTGCAAATTTGGCCGCCGTCAACCGTATCTACTCAATTTTTGAAGATATTCTGGCCTGGGTGTCGGCTGCAGGTATCTTTTTGTTGATGTTTTTTGGTACGGCGCAGATCGTCATGGCCAAAATCTTCAATTATCCGATTTTTGGCTATATCGATTTGGTCGAACAATCGATCGCATTGTTCGCATTTTTGGCAGTGGCCTATTGCCAGCGCTTGGGCGGCCATGTGCGGATGGAATTGATCATTTCCCGCTTCAGTGGTCGGACCTTTTGGTTTGCTGAAGTCTTGTCGATTCTCGCATCAATGGTTTTCATTGCTTTGATGATTTCACCAAGCTACGGACATTTTCTGCGCGCCTGGGAAGCAGGTGATTCGACCATCAATGCCGAAATCGCCATCTGGCCGACCAAACTCATGGTGCCTGTGGCGTTAACGATTTTATGGCTGCGGCTATTTCTGCAGTTTCTTGGCTACTTCCGTTTGTTTTTGACCCCGACGGCGACTCCGATCGCAGTGCCTCTGGTGCTGGATGTGGAGGAGCAGGCCGAGGGCGAGATTCAAGATGCCTTAGGGGATGACTATAAAGCTGACGCGGATGAGGATGCCAAACAATGATTGATATGGAACCATTAACGATTGGCATCATCGGCATTTTCGCGCTGATGGGGCTTGTTTTTATCGGTGTGCGGGTTTTCATCGCAGCCGGTGCTGTCGGAATGGCCGGTCTTATTGCAATTATCGGCTGGGATGCCGGTGTCGGAATGGCCGGAACGATCCCGCATTCAAAATCACTGACCTATGTCTTGAGCGTGCTACCGATGTTCATCTTGATCGGCTATTTGGCCTTTCATGCGGGCATGACCCAAGCGGTTTTTGAAGCGGCACGTAAATGGCTCGGCTGGTTGCCGGGCGGCTTGGCCGTGGCAACGGTTTTCGCGACCGCTGGTTTTGCTGCGGTGTCCGGTGCCTCGACGGCGACGGCGGCGGTGTTTGCCCGAACCGCCATTCCGGAAATGCTTCGCCATGGCTATGATCGCCGACTTGCCGCCGGCGTGGTGGCCGCAGGCGGCACCTTAGCCTCGCTTATTCCACCCAGTGCAATCCTGGTGCTGTACGCCATTATTGTCGAGGAGTCAGTTGGCCAATTGCTGTTGGCTGGGTTTATTCCTGGGATTATTTCAGCGGTTATCTATGCCGTGATTATTGTCACCCGGGTGATGGTTTCACCGGAAATGGCGCCAAAGACCGAACGCTTTCAGCTGTTTCCGGCATTGAAAGCAACACCTGGCACCTGGCCTATCGTGGCTGTTATCGCGATCATTTTCAGCGCCATTTATAATGGCTGGGCCACACCAACCGACGCCGGTGCTTTAGGGGCGTTTGTGGTTTTCTCGGTGGCGCTCTATCGCGGCATGACGGCGAATAAGCTGAAAGAAGCGTTGCTTGAGACCGCCAAGCTGACGGTGATGATCTTCTCGATCATCTGGGGCGTGCTCGTGTTTGTGCGCTTCATGGGCTTTGCTGGCTTGCCGGCAGCCTTTGCCGATCTTCTCACCGGCTTGGACATGTCACCAACCTTGATCATCATCATGATCCTGATCGGCTATGCGATTTTGGGCATGTTCATGGATGGCATCGGGATGCTGCTGTTAACGCTGCCAATCGTTTATCCTGCAGTGATCGCGCTTGGCTATGATTCCATCTGGTTCGGCATCATCGTCGTTAAAATGGTGGAGGTATGTTTAATCACACCGCCAATTGGGCTGAACTGTTATGTGGTCCACGGCGTCAGGCCGGATATACCATTGCAGGATGTCTTTAGGGGTATCGGGCTGTTTTTCGTTGCCGATATCCTAACGGTGGCCCTGTTCATTGCTTATCCTGAGATCATTACCTGGTTGCCAGATCTTGTTGCTGGCCGCGGCTAATCGCATGGATAGGCTGTGACGACCATGAACGCAGATATTCGCGCCCTGCTGTTCGATCTTGATGGAACTGTTTATCGCGGCACCGATGCGGTGCCAGGTGCGGCAGATTTCATCCGCGAACTGCCAGGGCGCGGCATCCGCGCCTTGTTTGTCACCAACCGTGCCAACCGCTCTGCCGCTGCTGTGGCCGAGCATCTAAATGCTCTGGGCATCGCCTGCGTCGCAGATGACGTGATCACCTCTGCGGAAGTTGCGGCGGCGGCGGTGCGCGGGAAAAAGGTATTTATGATCGGCGAAACGGCGCTTGCTGTCGCGCTGCGTGACTGCGACGTGACCTTAAGCGGCCGCGGCCAACCTGTTGATGCTGTGGTGATTGGTTTTGATCGTGACATCACCCTTGAGAAATGTGTCACGGCAACGCGGGCGGTGCTGGATGGCGCGCAACTGATTGCCACCAATCCAGATGTACTGGTCAATCGCGAAGATGGCATGACGCCGGGAAATGGTGCATTTGTCGCCATCGTTGAAACCGCCACCGGACAACGGGCAACCGTCATGGGCAAGCCGCAGCCGGCAATTGTTGAATTGGCGCTGCAACGTGCCGGCATCAGCGCCGATCAGGCCGTCATGATCGGTGATAATTTAGCCACCGATATTGCCGCCGGAGCGGCGGCAGGTGTGCGCACAGCGTTAATCTTGACCGGTGTTTCCAGCCGCGCGGACGCAGCTGAGTTTGATCCGGCACCGACCTGGGTTGTGGCAGATTATGAGGCTTTGTCCGCAGCCTTACTGCCGTGAAAGCCATCAAGTAAATAGACCTGCAAGGGCTTGCCCTTTCCGGCCTGCTCCGGTGGCAGCAAATCAGCAAGCCGCCGGGTGTTGGCAAATTGCCGGGTGATTGTCGCCACTGCCGAGTCGCCCCAACGGGCAATCAGCACCAGCCGATCGCTTGGTGCATCGTCAAAGCTGCGTGTGAGCTCATAGTGATGATGGATGAAGTCATCATAATTCCACATTAAAAAGCTGTCGCTCGCCGCGTCCTGGCGCAGATAATACAGCAGACTTGCCATAATCTTGCGATCATCCAGCAGCAGTTGGCGATTTGGATATTCCGCCAGTACGGCATTGATCTGGCCGGCAAAGTCAGGCCAGCCATGCAGGCGTGCCAACGGGTCACGATTGCCGGGCGGGGTGATGGTGGGATAGGCGGTAAGCATCACCCAAAGTGCCGCCATAACCGCAAGATGCAAACCAAGGGACAGCTGCCGCCAAACTGCCGGTGCCCGCTCCAATAAGACCAAGGTTGCAAGAATAATCGCCGCCGGATAGGCCGTCGCGGCCCAGTTGGCATTGGCCCGTGATAGAAAAGCTTGGCCGATGATGATCGCCAAAATCGGCACGGAGAATGCCAATAGCAGGTCATGGCTCCGGCGGTTCTCGAAGCGCCGCTGCAGGACCAAGCCGACCCCGAAAGCGACAGCGATAATCGGCCCAATGACACCAAATTGTTCGGCAATGAAAGTGATCGCATTCACTGGCTTAAACAAGCCACTATTAAGGTTTGCGTTGGCCCCAAGGTGGCCAACGGTCGCCCAGCCGTGGCTATTATTCCAGATGAGATTCGGCGTGATTAATGCCGCTGCCAGCAGCACGGCCAGCCAGAAGCCAACCTGACGCAAGAGTGACCGGGCCATTGGTTGCAGCAGCATATGCACCGCCATGGCCAACAAAAAGTAAGCCATGGCATATTTCGACAAGACTCCTAAGCCGATCGCTAAGCCGAAAACGCCCCACCATATCCGGCCGCCGCCATGGATCATTTGCAGATATGCCAACAGCGCCAAAGACCAGAAAAATAATAATGCAATATCGGTTGAGACGAGCTGGCTGGAAAAGCTGACGGCCGGTAATGTGGCGTAGATTAACCCTACCCAAAAGCCGCATCGAGCATTGCTTAATTGCTTGCTGACGAAAAATAAAATAATCGCGGTTGCTGCATGAATTAATGGTGAGGGCAGGCGCACGCACGCTTCACCATCGCCGCAGACAGCGGTGCTGGCGGCAATTAGATAGGCGACCATCGGTGGTTTGCTGAAATAGCCCCAGTCGAGGTTTTGTGCCCAACTCCAATACTGTGCCTCGTCACCACCAAGGTTAAGGTCGCTGATCCCGAGGATTATGACCCGGACGGCGGTAATGACAGCGAGGGCGGCGAGCAGCCATATCAACCATGGTCGTGCGTGATCACTGTGAGCTGTGGCGTTGGTCACGGGTATTTCCTTTGGCAATCATGCGGCAGCTTCGACACCGATCAGCAAGATACGTTAGTGACCGGGGTCGGTCCACTCGGTTGATTTGGTGCGGCTGCCCGATTACTGTGCTCGAGCATATTTTCGGAGTTCTTAATGAGTGTATCTGCGGGAGATAAAAACTTGCAATTAGCGGGCCTATTCCCAGCGACCGATCGGGACCAATGGAAAGCCTTGGTCGCGCAGGCGCTGGGTGATCGTGATTTTGAGAAAACCTTGGTCACGCAGACCTATGAAGGTTTGGACTTGCAGCCGATTTATAGCCAAGACGATGGCCGTGATGCAGGTGCTGCGACACGTAATGCCGCAGCCTTTGAGCGAACCGCCAATGGCTGGGAAATTCGGCAAACTGTTGACCACCCCGAACCAGCAGTTGCCAACCGTAATATTATGCAAGAACTGCACCGCGGCGCCACCGCTGTGAGCATTGCCATGAACACCGCTGCCGGCACGCCCGAAAAATCAATGCCGGGGGTTTGGATCCCCGATGCGACCGCCCTCGGGGTGGTCCTGGATGGTTTATATTTGGATGCGGTCCGGATTGGCTTCCGGCCGGGGGCTGACTTTGCAGGCAGCGCAGCGGTTATTTTGGCACACCTGCGGGCCCAGGGCGTTGCTGATGCAACCGCGCAAATTCATTTTGGTGCCGATCCGCTCAGGGCTTTAGCGGCCAGTGGTAACTTGCCGCATAGCCTGCCGGCGGCGCGCGCGGCGATGGCGGAACTTGCCGGCCATTCGGCAGCGCATATGCCGCAGTCGCGGGCCGTTGCCGTTGACAGTTCGGTCTACCATGGCGCCGGTGCTGACGAGGTTTTAGATCTTGCCCTGAGCATCGCAACCGGCGTTGATTATTTGCGGGTGATGACCGCGGCAGGGCTGACCGTTGATCAGGCGCTGCAGGAAATTGAATTTACCATGGCCGCCGGAGTCGATTTATTTTTGACGGTGGCAAAGTTGCGAGCGGTCCGCCGGCTTTGGGCGCGAATCGCTGAAGCCAGTGGCAGCGTTGATCAACAGGCGGCAAAAGCACAGTTACATGTAACCACGGCAGAGCGGGTTTTGGCTGCCCGCGAGCCATGGGTGAATATGCTGCGGGCAACCATCGGCGGTTTTGCCGCCGGCATCGCCGGGGCAGATAGCGTGTCGGTTGCCGCTTTTGATCTGGCGCGTGGGGTGCCGTCGGATTTCGGTCGCCGGATCGCCCGAAATACGCAGGTCATTCTGCAGGAAGAAAGCGGCTTAGCCGAAGTCATCGATCCGGCCGGCGGCAGTTGGTATATCGATAATTTAACCGATCGTATGGCCCAAGCAGCCTGGTCTAAATTTCAACAAATAGAGGCTGCCGGCGGCATCGCGGCGCAACTTCTCGATGGCAGCTTGCAGGCTGAATTAGCTGGCGTATGGGCGAACAGAGAGCGCGACCTTGCCAAACGCCGGACACAACTTATCGGCGTCAACGTATTTGCAAATTTACAAACCGATACCGTGACCACGGCGACGGTCGATCTCGGTGTTGAAAGCAGCGCTTGGCAGCACCGCCGGGTCGCTGGCGAACTGCCGCAGGACACCGGTCTTGACGATCGTATCGCGGCGGTTGCAAGTGGTGTTGCGATCGCTGATTTAACCGCCGCGCTACCTGGTCCTGGCGCGCAGATTAAAGCTGTTGATGAACAACGGCTCGGCGCCGCCTTTGAGGCTTTGCGCGATGCCGGCGACCGCTTTACCGAGGCGCATGGCCGGCCGGCAACAATCTTTGTGGCAGCAATCGGCAGCCCGGCGGATCATGGCCCACGGCTTGACTTCACCCGCAATTATCTGGCCGCAGGTGGCATTGCGGTGGACTTAAGTCTTGGGGATGCAGCCTCGGTTGCAATAGCTTTCCAGGCTTTTCGTGCGGCCACAGGCGGTAATTTGGCGATCATTTGTTCTTCTGATAAACTCTACGCTGACGTTGCCGCCGAGGTAATGGCGGCATTAAAGGCTGCCGGTGCCGAATGGCTCGCTGTGGCAGGGCGGCCAGATAGCGCACTGGTCACCGCCGGTGCCGATGGGTTCATCTATGCAGGTGATGATTGTTTGGCCAGCTTATGCGCCATGCATGAGAAATTGGGGGTCTAAGGGACATGAGTAAGATACCTGATTTTACCAACATTGATCTTGGCGCCGATGCGCCAGCATTGCCGCTGCCGGCAGATCAAGACGTCTGGTCGACACCTGAGAAGATTGACGTCAAGCGCCGTTATGACGCCAGCGACCTTGAGGGCATTGATTTTCTCAATACCTGGCCTGGGTTGCCGCCGTTCCTGCGGGGCCCGTATCCAACCATGTATGCGATGCGGCCGTGGACGGTCCGGCAATACGCCGGATTCTCAACCGCAGAAGATAGTAACGCCTTTTATCGACGTAATTTGGCGGCCGGCCAGAAGGGCTTATCTATCGCCTTCGATCTTGCCACCCATCGCGGCTATGACTCCGATCATCAGCGGGTTGCAGGCGACGTTGGCATGGCCGGTGTGGCCATTGATTCGATCTATGACATGCGCACGCTGTTCGACGGCATTCCGCTTGACCAGATGAGTGTCTCGATGACCATGAATGGCGCTGTGCTGCCAATCATGGCGCTGTTTATTGCAGCCGGGGCTGAACAAGGCGTGCCGCCGGAAAAACTAAGCGGCACCATTCAGAACGATATTCTGAAAGAGTTTATGGTCCGCAACACCTATATCTATCCACCGACACCGTCGATGCGGATCATTTCCGATATCTTCGCCTATACCTCGACGCGGATGCCGAAATTTAACTCCATTTCGATTTCCGGCTATCACATGCAGGAAGCAGGGGCGACGGCCGATCTTGAACTGGCTTATACGTTGGCCGATGGCTTGGAGTATGTTCGGGCCGGTGTGACGGCGGGTTTGGATATTGACAAGTTTGCGCCGCGGTTATCGTTCTTCTGGTGCATCGGCATGAATTTTTTCATGGAAGTTGCCAAGATGCGGGCGGCGCGTCTGTTGTGGGCGCGGATGATTAAGGATTTCAATCCTGCTGATAACCGCTCGTTAAGCCTGCGCACCCATTGCCAAACCTCGGGCTGGTCGCTAACGGCGCAGGATGTTTTTAACAATGTCACCCGCACCTGTGTCGAGGCGATGGCCGCAACCCAAGGGCATACGCAGTCGCTGCACACCAATGCGCTTGATGAAGCATTGGCGCTGCCGACCGATTTTTCAGCGCGCATCGCCCGCAACACGCAATTGATCCTGCAACAGGAAAGCGGCACCACCGCTGTGGTTGATCCATGGGGCGGCAGTTATTACGTCGAGCGGCTTACCCAAGACCTTGCGGAACGCGCCTGGACGCATATTTGCGAAGTTGAGGAAATGGGCGGCATGGCAAAGGCGATTGAGGCCGGGATTCCCAAGGCACGCATCGAAGAAGCCGCAGCCCGCACCCAGGCGCGGATTGACTCCGGTCGGCAGACAATCGTCGGGGTGAACAAATACCGCCTTGCCGAAGAAGCCGATATCGACGTTTTGAAAGTTGATAATGCCAGTGTCCGTGAGCAGCAGGTTGCCCGCTTACAACAGCTGCGCGCCGACCGCGATCAGGGTGAGGTGGATGGCTGGTTGGCAAAGCTGACGGCGGCGACCAAAGACGGTGGCGCCAATCTGCTTGAATTGGCGGTTGAAGCGGCCAAAGCAAAAGCCACGGTTGGCGAAATCTCCGCAGCCTTAGAAACTGTCTGGGGCCGCCATGTTGCCGAGGTACAGACCATCTCCGGCGTTTATAAACGCGAGGTCGGCAACAGCCAAGCTGTCGCCCAAGTTACCGACTTGATTTCTGATTTTGAAATCGCCGAAGGTCGCCGCCCGCGGATCCTGCTGGCGAAAATGGGTCAAGATGGACATGACCGCGGGCAAAAAGTGATTGCCACCGCATTCGCTGACCTGGGTTTTGACGTCGACATTGGGCCCCTGTTTCAAACACCGCAAGAAGCCGCCTTACAGGCGGTGGAAAATGATGTCCATGTGGTTGGCGCAAGTTCGCTGGCCGCCGGCCATTTGACTCTTGTGCCGGCGCTGCGGGCGGCACTTGATGGGCTTGGCCGGGAGGATATCATGATTGTCGTCGGGGGGGTTGTGCCGCCACAGGATCATGACGCCTTGATTGCTGCGGGTGCGACCGATATCTACCCACCAGGAACCGTCATTTCCGAGGCGGCAAGTACGTTGCTTGTTAAGCTGGCAGGCCGGCTTGGGCATCATGTTCAAGCTGCCGAATAAGGGGTTTTCGAGAAAAAGAGATCGCGACATAAAAGCTGCGTGACCAAAACGCTTAAGGCCGTCTATGCTATCGCCTATGCGTTGTCTGTGGCACCGAGACGTTGTCTGCACTGCGCCGTTAATTCTCTTGGAGGCACATGATGTCAACCACCGCCGTAACAATGCCGAATGATTTGGATCCGTATTGGATGCCGTTCACATCAAATCGGCAATTTAAAGCTAATCCACGCATGTTCGTCGCCGCCGAAGGGATGTATTACACCACCCAGGATGACCGCAAGGTGCTGGACGCGACAGCCGGACTGTGGTGCTGCAATGCCGGCCATCGCCGCAAGCGCATCGTTGAAGCAGTTCAAAAGCAGGTTGAAGTTTTGGATTATGCGCCATCGTTCCAGCTTGGGCATCCACTGGCCTTTGAATTTGCCTCTAAATTGACCTCGATGATCGATGGCTATGATCAAGTCTTTTTCACCAATTCAGGCTCAGAGGCCGTTGATACGGCGTTGAAGATTGCCATCGCTTATCAGCGCTCGATCGGTCAGGGCACGCGCACGCGCTTGATCGGCCGTGAACGTGGCTATCATGGGGTTGGTTTTGGCGGTATCTCGGTGGGTGGGATTGTTTCTAACCGCAAGGTCTTTGGGCCGCTGCTTAGCGGGACCGATCACTTGCCGCATACCCACAGCCTCGAGCATAACGCTTTTACCCGCGGGCAACCGCAGTGGGGTGGCCATCTGGCGGATGAGCTTGAACGTTTGGTGGCCTTACACGACGCCTCAACCATCGCCGCCGTGATTGTTGAGCCGTTGGCCGGATCGACAGGTGTCTTGGTGCCGCCCAAGGGCTATTTGAAACGCCTGCGGGAAATTTGCGATCGGCACGGTATCCTGTTGATTTTTGACGAGGTCATTACCGGTTTTGGGCGGCTCGGGACAAATTTTGCGAGTGATTATTTCGGCGTTAAACCAGATCTCTTCACGACTGCAAAAGGCATCACCAACGGGGTCATTCCAATGGGCGCGGTTTTTGCCCGTAAGGGGATCTATGACGCTTTTATGGATGCGCCGGAAGGCAGCATTGAGCTGTTCCACGGCTATACCTATTCAGGGCACCCGCTGGCCGCCGCCGCAGGACTGGCGACGATGGAGGTGTACCGCGAAGATGATCTGTTTAATCGGGCAGCTGATCTGTCACCATATTTTGAGGACGCCCTGCACTCATTAACTGACCATGACCGAGTGATCGATGTCCGCAATCTTGGCCTGGTTGGCGGTATCGAATTGGAAGGTATCGCAGGCAAGCCGACAGCACGCGCGGTCGAGGTGTTTCAAAAATGTTTTGAACGCGGATTGTTGATCCGAACCACAGGCGACATTATCGCGTTGTCACCGCCGTTGATCGTTGACCGTGGGCAGATTGATTTCATGGTCGATACCATTGGCGACGTTTTAAAGACCGTGCATTAGGGGAAACAGCGGCCAATCGCGGGCATTTTGGAATATTCGCAAACGCTGCTACACTCTTTGGGGTTGGAAATCAAAGGTCATTATAACGTGGCGCAGAGGCGATGAAGATAGTACACGCGATTGTAGTGACATCGGTTTTGAGCGCCGGTTTATTAGGCTGTGCCGAAATAAAACGCCAAAGCGCTATCGGGGCCAAAAAGTTAGTTAAAATACTTGAAGATGACGGCGCCGTGTCAAAGCCGAAAAAGGCACCGCGTTATTGTTATCAAAATATTGGTAGGGTTGACTGTTATGGCCAACCGCTGCCGGCAAGCGAAGCAGGCCGTTTGGTCGGCTATCATGGGCCACCACCGCGAACTACCGCAGGATCGGGACCTTATTCGCCGTGAGCAATGATCGACGGCGTTGGCTTTATGGTTGCCGGGTGCCGGCCTTAAGGGTGCCGATGCTGGCTGTTGCCGTCATGCTATGGATGGCGGCACCGGCGTTTCTGGGGCCTGTCGGCAGCGCACACACCAGCTTAAGGCTCGCCATTTCGGCGCATGCGGCGCAGCCTGCTGTGCCAAAAAGCTACGCTGCCGCAATGCGCTGGTATCAAGCCGCCGCCGAAGCAGGCGATCCGAAGGCACAATTTTATTTTGGGCTTATCTTGGAACAAGGCGTCCATGGCAAGGCTGATGCGACAGCTGCCGCCGGCTGGTATCGGAAGTCTGCACAGCAAGGATTTGCCCTTGCTGAATTGAAAATGGCGCAGGCGATGCATTTTGGCATTGCGGTGCCCGTGAACTTACCGGCGGCACGTGCGTGGTATGAAAAAGCGGCAGCCGCAGGCCTCGCTGAAGCACGGTTCAATCTCGCCATCTTACTGGAGACAGGCGGCCCTGATATCGCGGACCCGGCGCGGGCCGTGACGTTATACGCGCAAGCGGCACAGGCTGGCCTCGCCGAAGCAGCGGTTAACTTGGCAAATATTTACATTCAGGGCGGGGCGGCAGATCAAGATTTAGCGGCCGGCTATATGTGGTTAAGCATCGCCGACGGCTTGGGTGAAAAGACCGCCCTTGCCATGCGCCGGCAACTCGCTCCGGCCCTTGACACCGAACAACGGCAACATGCAGCCGCCCGTGCGGTGACTTGGTTGCAAAACAACCAATAGCCGGATTTGTTATTTTTCTGGGAATATTTGGTGGGTATTTAATGCCACTGCCAGTCGACATTTTGGTGTTGACTGGCCGGTGGCGTCAAATGCCTGCAAGGTTACAAATGACGAAGCATTCGCTGTGTTTGGGTGGGCTCTTTAAAGGTTACCGCACCACTTTAATCTTGCTTAATAAACCTCGTTTTCTTCGTCTTTACGTGGCCCAAAAAGTTTCATTTTCTCCGCTTCTCGACCCACAAACGCGCCCACACCGAAAGAAACCAGCACGACCACGACCATAAAGATTACAGCGTACATCACACATCCCTCCTTAAAGTAGGTTAGTCCTACTATTGATACTCGATTACAGTCATTAAGCCGTAATACCTCCCAATGAACGCGATTAAGACAAATGGCGCAAGCTAAAATTGCAAAAGGAATGATCAAAATTGCCGCATCTCGAGTCGTCTTCACTGCCGCGTGCTCACCTCAGTGGCAAGTGAAGCACACGTGGAACTGCGATTCGCGCATGCTTTATTCAAAAAACCAGACAACTCCTACCAAATCTGCTTTATGGCCATGCTAAAGACTCTAGATGTTGAATCCTTAGACTCCTTTGAATACTTAGCATTTGGATTCGCAGGGCATATCAGTCAACCCATTGATAATCATATAGACCGCCGTGCTGTCGCTTCAGCTGACGCGATTACCGGCGGTCCGCGACTGATTGTGGCCGGCAGTGATCAAGCGCAGGTCATGATGCCGGGATGCTGCCCCGGGTCTGGACCGAAGGTACGGCAGGTGGATCAACAGATGATGGCTGAACGGCGTTGAAAACGGTCGATCCGGCGGCGCCCAGGAGGCAATCAGATTACACGCCACGGTGGTATCAAGGCGTCACGCGGCGTGCGGGCAATCCCGGCGCAAAAGCTGTTAGCTTGGGCGGGGGTTTGCCGGTGTCAAAGGCATGATCACCTGCGTCGGCGCTTGCGCGGCGGCCGGTCAGGTGACGGCGCCTGTTTGATCGGTTGGTCCCTGACGACCATGTCCCAGCGGTTACATTTACGCTGAATGAGCGTTGCTGCGGCACCCAGGTTTATTTTTTGAGGCAGATCAGGTATCACATCGGATGATTCAAGCATCTTGATGGTTGCCGGTATGGGAAGAACAAGCGGCGTCTTTAAGCCTTTTGCATGTCTCATTCTAATTTCCTTTTCGCTTTTAGCGTGTCGGGCAAGCGAAGTCGAAATTGCCGTGTCTGAAGCAAATCTTCGGGCAGTCAAATCAGGTGCGGTGGAAGCAGTTGAATTTGAAGCGCGGTTTAGCAATCTTGGCAGCTTAGATACAACCAAAAGAGATGAAATGTCCCGCCTTGAAGCGCTTATTCGAGACTATATCGCGGTTGATGACTTCAGCATCGAAAACAGTGAGACTGGTTTTGAAGTCGTGATCGAAGGCAGCATTCCGCTGGCGCCAAGCAAACAAGATGCACCCTGGTATATTCATGTCGAGCGCGGCACCGAGCCGTCATCTTTCAGCAAGTTACAAGTCAAAACCGGTAGGCAATTTGAAAACTTAAAAGCCCGAGCCCAGGACATCAATTTCTTACTTGCCCCCGAAGCTTTCCATCCGACCAAGTTCGTCTTGCGCGGTGACGCGGCGTCGATCATTGCCCCGGCAGTGGAGATTAATGGCGAATATCATTTGCTGTGGCGCGGCCAAGCCGGCAGGAAGCTAAAACTGAAGTTCGCCGATGGAATTTTTGATCATATGGGTGCCGGTTTCTTTTTTAAATTTTGATCCCATGCCCGCATGATCCGGCCGGCCGAACATCGCCCCAATGTGCCACCGATGCCGCCGCTTATCGGGGCTAATACAGTGCAAGTGTCAGGGTATTATCAGCCCCAGCGGGGGTGGTTCGCCGGCCAGCTCATTGACCGGTGCGCTCATTACCAGAATACCATTGGTCGTTTGCCGTCGTAGCTCAGCTTATCCTCGCTGTGCGCCTTGCCATCAAAGCGCAGAAACTTTTGGATCAGCAATAAACTGCGTAATTGAATGTCGGCGCTGGAGTTCATCCAGTGAAGATATCGCCCGCCGGCATAGTTGAAATCTTGGTATTGACCGCCTGTGGGGTCGAAAATCTGTTCCCCGTCGACGATCCAGAAATGCGCGTGGCCGATCGGATCGAGCGCTGTTTTAGGCTGTAGGCTGTGGTGATCGATCAGGAAGAAGAAAGCTTCGGCGGCAACCAGCGACAGTCCTGAAAAACGATGCCGGCGCGGCCGCCGTTTCCATTCCGGCGATAGGAACTTTGGCGTCAGAAGCCGGGGAATATGGCGGAGCAGGTGATCAATGTTGTGTGCATCATAGGCATAGGGCTGAAACGTGATGCTGTTCGCAACCCCGGTTTTACCCGATTGGGGTGCGTGTAGTCGCTGAACCGTCCGCATCGTATTCTCTTGCAAGCTATCACGTTTGTTTCCACATCATTCACTGACAGGCGGCAAGCGGCCAGCGCTTTCTTTCAGTTATACGCCGGCCGTGCTCGCGTTCAACTGTCTTAT